>NZ_JBFRSN010000015.1:0-14360 GCF_041473595.1 Vibrio sp. 10N.222.46.A1 | reverse complement strand
ATAGAAAAATTCTATATTAAATACAGAATTTTTCTGTCTAAGAACTGTTATATTCACAAAGGAGGGTACAGTGTTTGACGTAAAGGAATGTAAATTCCCAGAAACTACCACTGATGAGTTTTTTAAATACACATCGAAAAAAGTCACTGGCTTTGCTGGTTTACAAATACGAAACGGTGCATATGGAAGTATCTCAAGTCCTGAAAAATCAGATGGTACAATCCACTTTTGTTGCGATAAAGACTTATCAACAGAAGAGTTTTTTGATGTAGTGAGTTGGATTGAAAAAAATGCGCTAGGTGTACTGAATAAATCGCTTGAGTCTTTTGTTGAACAATATTGGTATATGCGTGATTTAGTAATCGATAGCCTGATTGATGAAAAACCTGATGATATCGTTCCTCAAATTTCAACGCATAAAGATCTTTCAAAACTTTGTGGGATTGTAGCGGTTCATATCAAAGGTGATAGTACTATGGATATTCCTCGTTTCGGAATTGAATTCGGTTGTAATTGGGAGGAAGAGCATGGCGCAGGAGCTAATTTTAAAGGTTTAGATTTAGTAGAGACTGGAAGTTCCTCGGTGGGCTTTGATTTCGAGTGATAATTCGTTGCAAAGTGAATATAACAAATGCATCAACACGATTTGCCACATTCGGCATTCTAGGTTTCTTTGAGTTTACCGTGTTCAGTGGTAAATTTGAGCTTAATCTGCATGGTAGCAAACGTGTTATGCAGGCGTTAGGCAAATAGGAATAAATATGGATATTGCTGTACTAACTTTTAACGGATTTAATGAACTGGATTCATTTATAGCTGCGGGCATTTTGAACCGCATGAAAGACGCCGGTTGGAATGTGCAAATAACGAGTCCATCTCAATACGTCACTTCAATGAACGGAGTGACAATCAAATCTCAACAGCCTCTCGAGTTTGCTAACCAAGCCAACGTCGTATTATTTGGCAGTGGTGCACTAACGTGCGATATTGCGAAAGACAGAGATATACTTTCAAGGCTAAAGCTAAACCCTGAAACTCAGTTAATTGGTGGACAATGTTCAGGTACGTTGCTCATGTCAGTACTTGGTTTACTGCATCAAATACCAGCTTGTACCGATTTAACAACGAAACCTTGGGTTGTCGAATCAGGAGTTACCGTTTTAGACCAACCCTTTTATGCTAAAGGTAATCTTGCGACAGCAGGTGGTTGTTTGTCATCAAAGTACTTGGCTACCTGGGTAATTAGCAAGTTGTCGAGTAGGGCGGATGCTGAATCGGCAATTCATTATGTCGCGCCAGTCGGTGAAAAAGAAAGCACGGTTCAGCACTGTATGTCAGTAGTCGGTGCGTATCTGTAAATTTTGCCTAACAAACAACTATAGTGCCAATAGCTAAATTTTGGCGCTGTTTCCATCCCATATAGCCCTATCTATCATCAACCATTTCAGAGCGTTAAATGGTCGGTCACCACAATCTGTAGAGGGAAAGTGCATTGAAGTTAACGAATAAACTCGTACGTTACCCGCACATTGATGTTGATCGTGCGTTTGAAAAAGAAGCTGAGTTATTGCAGCAAATACAGGCCGGTGAAATTGCGCAAGCCTTAATGCTTTGGCAAGCAAAAACGCCGACACTTGTTTTGCCTGCGGGTAAAAAGTGGCCAGTGACGTTAGAGTCTAGAAAGCAACTTGCGGCACAAGGCTGGCAACTTACCTCGCGTAAAACAGGTGGCGCTCCCGTTCCTCAATTGCCGGGGATCATTAACCTGTCGCACATCTACCATTGGCCTCGTGATGAAGCTTACAACATCCAAAAAGCGTATCTACATCTGTGCAATGTCTTAACCCTGTTTTTTAAAGAACTAGGTGTCGATGTGGATGTACACGCGACTCCTGGCTCTTATTGTGATGGTGACTACAACCTCAATATCAATAAACAAAAAATAGTGGGTACTGCACAACGTGTATTGCTTAAACAAGGGGGCGGCCAAATCGTACTTTCGCAAGCTTGTATCTTGTTGGATGTCGACCTAGAGAACATCGTTGCGGCCGTGAATTTTTATAATCAAGTTTGTGGAAATCCAACCGTGGTGGATGCGCAAGTTCATACTCCCTTGTCCGCGCATTTGACGAGCCTTCCCAACGTAGATTCACTCTTTCAGCAGTTAAGCCAAGCTTTCATCAAGTATGCGTAATGCCTTCCTTTGGCTAACGCACAGCTCGCTTTGGGTTTAGGAAGGCCAACTTCTCGCTTATCCCTTCTCTTTATAGATCGCTGGCTTGATATCCAACAGTGGTGTGTTGTTCAAGCAGTCCAAGCCTCTCACGGTTACGGTGCCATTCTCGATTTTTTCAATCGGTAGCACGGCGGCACCGATTGGGTTTGGCCTGTGCGGTGAACGTAGTGCGAAGGTGCCTTTGGTCGGTGTTTCTTCATACCAGCTTTGTATCAGTTCATCTCGATTCGCGCCTTCTAACCAATACAAGATCAAGATGTGGTCGCCGGTGTTTAAGCCTTGTAAACCCGGCTGAAACGCGTTGTCTAACTTGATTTCACCGAGAGGGCCGTTGTCCGGTTGGATATTATTCGGGCAATCCGAAGCCGAGTGATAAGGCGTGGCAATTCGGCCAATAAATTGCAGTTCTGCAGACATCTTCAGCTCCTATTTAGTTCTTTATTTATCTCTTTATTAATCGATTTATTTGTCATCGTTTTTCATGGTCACTAAGGTGTAGATGAAGATCGTAATCAAGATCACCACACCGCCGATAATACTGGTCGTTGGCGGAATTTCGGTGAAGAAGATAAACGCCCAAACTGGTGCTAATACAGTTTCCAACATCAGAGTCATTGATACCTCTGGCGCGGTAATGTGGCGCGTTGCGACCATAGATAACACTCTGCCGACAGGTGCCGTAAACAAGCCCATCATGCCCATGATTAACCACGTTTCAACGCTGTAGCTTGATGGCGTTGCGAAGAAAAACATCACAACCGCTAGCAACAAACCACCTAGGCCCACACTCGCCAATCGGCTGACGTCTTGATATTTACGCAGCAAGGTAAACATCATAGATAAACAGATCACTGCGAATACCGCCAACGCATCGCCCATCCAATTGCCTGAAGAAAATGAACCTGAAACCACAATCGTAATACCAATCATCACCGCAACAATGGCAACCAAAGTCGATCGACTAGTGGCTTCTTTCAAGATCAACCAGCTGAAAACAGCGGCAACAGCAGGGGCGGCACTAAGGATCACAAAGGTATTGGCAATCGAGGTCATCTTAATGCTGAACACCAAGCCTGAGGCACTGCCGAGCATAAGAATACCCGCAGCCAACAATGGCCAACCGCTCTGAATCACAGCTTTACGTATTCCGCGTTTGTCGTTGAACTTAAGCAAAATCGGCATCGAGATCGCGCTGAATAAGCCGAACAAAAAGGCAGTATCGAATCCACTGACACCGGCATAACGAATGAAGATTGGATCAATACTCATTAACACGGCACCTGCGATCGCGAGGGTAAAGCCGAGGGTTCGTGTGCTTCTTGCTTCAGTTTTAGGGAGGTTCATTGTCGTCATTTCTCTATCCAATTATCTATTACCAATAAATCATACCAGCGAGTATGATTTTAAGAATTGGTTGAGTCAACACAAATCATACTTTAAAGTATGATCTCTGTTTTGGGGTGGATGAAGTAATGAGTAAGATTGAGCAGAACAAAGAGAAGAAACGACTCGCGATTTTAAAAGCTGCTAAAGCTGTTTTTTTAGCTGAAGGTTTTACGCTCGCGAGCATGGATGTGATCGCAAGCGAAGCCCAGATGACTAAACAAACGCTCTATCGATATTTCTCATCAAAAGATGTGTTGTTCAAAGCGACATTGCAGCAAATGGGGGCTCAGTTTGATGAGCTTTCTGTCGAGCAGTTAAAAATCTCTGATAATTATCAGGCATTGTATGGGTTCGCTACGGCCTTTTTGGCGTTTCATTTGTCGGACGAACATATCGCTACGTTGAAGCTATTGATTGCAGAAAGCGGTAAGTCTCCCGCTATCTTGGAAAGCTTTATGTCGGTAGGTGAAAACGAAACCGATATTGCACTCGCTCAGTTTTTCAAGGATAGGTTTGATACCGAAGATGTCGCCACTAAGGTTACTCTTTGGACGGGAATGCTATTAAGCTTGAGAAGCGGCGTGTTGATGGGGATGCCAAAACCAAACCTACAAGATATTGAGCAACATGCTCGCGTAAGTACGGAGTTTTTGTTGGCTGCGCTGAATACAGATTGATGTTGTGGAGTGCTCCTAAATACGGAGCTCTCATTGTATCTGACTAGTGAGCGTGGCATTGGCTAGAGCAGTTCTGTAAGTAACTGGTCGAGAGTCGTCATCAGTTTCTGATTTTTCCCCGTATTTAATGCATCAGCATGAGGGGCTTTAAATAGCCCCGAATCATTATCAAAATACTTCCCTGAAGCGTTAGAAAACTCTTCCGATAGTGCGGCTCGGCATAAGATATCAGCGCCAATCCCTAAGTCATTACCTTCCAAACCATACGCATCTTTAACCAATTTACTGCCAAGAAATGAGGCCGGATTAACGGGAATGATTAGAGGCCCTTGATCTCTTAATTGGTGCGCTAGATGGATTGACCACATCGTTAACGCCAACTTACTTTGTGCGTAGATGGGGCCATCTAAAGCGTCAGGATTTGGGCTGACAAGTGCCTCGAGATCGACCGATGACTGAGCGGCTGAAGATAGATTGACGATGCGACCGTTGGCATCAAAAAGTGGTAGCAGCTTTTGAGTCAGTAAATAAGGGGCAATGGTGTTCACAACAAAACGTACATCAAGGTTGTCTGAGGTGGTGACTTCCGAAACCTTGTATACGCCAGCATTGTTAATGAGTACATCGAGCTGTTCATGCTTCGACTTTATTTGGTTGGCGAGGGCTTTAACTTCAGAAAGAGAAGAGAGATCAGCAACATAATTTTCGATAATCGCATCCTTGGATAATCGAGAAAGGCCGGCTTCTACTTTGCTGAGTTTTGTTGGGTTACGTCCATGGATAAGGATGTGATGCCCTTGTTGGGCTAACATTTTCGCGGTCTCTAAACCGATACCATCTGTCGCACCTGTAATCATGATCTTTTTTCGCATCTTCCTTCCTTGAATAAAGAGTCCGGACAACTTTTATAACAAAGTTTGATTGCACAAAGTTTCTACTACTTCACATGCTGAGATATAGAAAGTACGGATGTGTATTACGATTGAGAAACCGTGAAACAAGGGTGTGGCTTTTCATTTTATTTTCTTGATATCGAGTAAAGCTCAAATCAAAAAAGCCTCAACCAGTTTAATGGTTGAGGCTTGGTCGTATTAGCCTTGTTTCAGCCTATTTAGGCCAGTTTGACGTTGTAATTATTTTACCTAAGAGCTGCTTAGTGAGCGTGCTCGTGTGAATCTTGGTACAACTCAGCGTCGACTTCTTCGCCTTTGTTTGGACGAGGAACAATCTCAAAAGAGGTGTCAGCTTCTGTCAATGAAGACAGCAGTTTGTTCAACGATGTTTTGTCTCCTTTCACGCCCGCTTGGCCATCTTCCAATAATTGGTTGAGTGTCGTTTTCTTCAGTACGATGTCTGATACATCTGATTTGTTGATGACCAGTGTGGTATCGGCATCTTGCAGTTCGCTCACTTGAATGTTGTTCAGGTTGCCATTCGACATCTCTACGTAGTAGAACTCTTTCACATCAGGTAATTGGATATTCATGGTAAACGGCGTGTCTTGCGCCTTCAATGAGTCCACTTTTACCGCTAAGTAATCCAGCAAGTTTTCGATGGTCATGTTCGCCAATACATCCGGAGAAGCCGTTTTTGGTGCACCCGGTTGTGTGCCGATACGCAGTTCTTGAGCACCTGTTAGATAGATGTTTCTCCACCCTGCGCCTTCTGATTGGTAGCCTAGCTGTTCATAAGTATCGGCCAGTAAACCACGCGCTTTTTTGTTCTCAGGTTCCGCTTGGACAACCTTGTTCAGTGCCGTTGCAACGAAGCGATATTCACCTTCTTGGAAATCTTGCTGCGCTTTCTCAATCACCGCGTCACTGCCACCCATGTATTCAACAAACTTAACTGACTCTGGGTGAATTTGTAGTGGGTTCAGATTGGCTGGGTTCATGTCGAAGTAACCAAGGTACATGTTGTACACCGCACGAGCATTGTGAGAGTAAGTACCGTGGTAACCATTGGTGTGCCAAGACTGTTGAATGCTGTCTGGCAGGACTTTGTAGATCTCGTCGCCAATGTCTTGCAGAACAACACCATTGTTCGCAAGGCGAAGTGTTTGGTTATGAGTGAAACCGTAAGCGTCACGCTGCATTTTTAGGTAGTCAGAGATTTCTTGTTCGCCCCAAATTGGCGATGAGTGAGAGGCAAATAGCACCTCGGTATCTTCACCCCAAGTGACCAACATCTCGTTGATTTTCTTAGACCACTTCAAGCCATCACGTACTTTTGCACCACGCAATGTGTAGAGGTTGTGCATGCCTTGATACGTTAGCTCACCAGTCCAAAGTGCCTTCATGCTCGGAATGTAGGTCACCATTTCTGATGCCGCTTCAGTGCCTGATGCATCCATGAATTGCATCTCTAGACCATCGATAACCAGCGTTTCAATTTCTTCGTTATGGTTAAGTTCGTAATCCGGCAATACGTAAGTAATGGTGCCAGTCGACAAGCCTTTCGCGAGTGCCGCATCCACAATACCGTGCTCATGACGATTCAGTGTTGCGCCATATTGATAAGCGGTACGTCGAGACATCGCATTACCTGCCAGTACGTTTTCGTCGACGATTTCTTTAGTGATGTTTTTAGAACCGTACACTTTTACGTCTGGGTAAGCTTCTTTGATTGCTCGTGCACCGCCAAAGTGATCGGCATGTGAGTGTGAGTAAATCATCGCTACGACAGGTAAGTCGCCACCATCAGGCACGTTGTTCTTGAAGAACTTTAATGACTTAGCCGCGGATTCTTTTGTGAGAAGAACGTCGTAAGCAATCCAACCATTGTCACTGCGGATGAAAGAAATAGACGCTAAATCGGCACCACGTACTTGGTAAACCTTACCCGGGACAACTTCGTACAAACCTTCAGCAGCTTGGTTCAGCACGGCTTGACGCCAAAGCGAAGGGTTTACTGAATCGGGTGCTTGATCGGCATTGTTCACGCTAGGGTCTATGAAGTTGAAGCTGTTGCGAATAATATCGCCAGTTTCTTGATCGAAGCTCGCGATCAACCCTTTGTTGTTATTGTCGAACGCGCGAGTGTCTTCGAAGTTCAGCGTTTTCGCGAATTCTTGGTTTGCTTTCGTCGTCATCTCAGTCGCGTCTTTGCCACCTTGATCGCCTATATCGCTAAAGTGTGCGTGGTCATGGTTAGCTGCAATAGCAGGAAACGCAAGAGAGATTGCTAGGAACAGTGATGCATTTTTGAAAGTGCGTGATGGAGTCATAGGTGCCTCTTCAATTCGGGATTTCGTTTCGTTGAGGAAATTATATGCCTAAGACATATAGCAAAAAATAAAGTAAGCTTTAGTTAACACATCACGATTAGCTATGTATTGAGTCGTACTATGGTTAGGGAACGAAGATAAAACCTGACCTATGATTGATAAGACGACATTGATAGAGAGAATACGGTGAGCGACATGGAAAAGTTGGATTTAAATCTACTGAGCGTGTTCTTAGAAGTGTACCGATTAAAGTCGATCACGCTTGCATCAGAATCGCTTGGTATGACTCAACCTGGAGTCAGCGGCGCTTTGAAACGGCTTCAAGCACAATTGGGTACAGACCTTTTTATTCGAGAGGGTAGAGGTATAACGCCGACCAATGCAGCGATGCAGTTGGCGTTACGTGTAGAGCCCGCATTGGACGGGATAACCAGCGCGGTCAGCACGCTAAAGCAGTTCGATAATCAGCAGCATCATGTGTTTCGAATTTTGGTCAACGAGATCGGTTTAACCAAGCTTCAGCCCCTTGTGGAAAAGGACGAGACGCTTGGTAACATCTCAATTGAATTCAATATGGTGCCAAGCAATGAAGAAGATCTGCTGCAGAGTTTGAGCATGCAGCAAGCCGACTTAGCGATCGATATTCACTACCCACAAGTGAATGGCTATATGAACCAGCAAGTGATTGAAGATGAGCTCGTGCTGATCGCCAAGAAAGGGCATCCAAGGATTGATGGATCGGTAACGGAAGCGCAGTATTATCATGAGAAACACATCACCTTCAGAATGCGTCGCTCTCACCTTTACACCGCGGATTACTTTACAAAAAATCCGATACAGCAGCGAAAAGTCAGTTCCGAATGTGATTCATTGATGACGATGTGTGTGTTGGTCTCTGGCTCCGACTGTGTTGGTAGTACATCTAGAGGTTTTGCTAATCAGTTTGCGGAGCGATTCCAACTGCAAGTACTCGAGCAGCCTTTTGAGGTATTGCCCATGAAACAGTATATGATTTGGCATAAACGAACAGACTTAAACCCGGCACATCAATGGTTAAGAACCAAGATTCAACAATACATGACGAGCTCTCAAAGCTGTTAACGATTCAATGAAAAACGGCTTCCATTTGGAGGCCGTTTTTGTCTCTGTTACTTGAGGGTTTTAATTAGGTTTTTTGGATTCAATCAACTTATTGTGCGCGTTTCTGACGAGCGGCTTTGAGCATTTTCATTGGCGACATTCCTGTCACCAACATGGTGCCGGTGATAACCAGAATTGAACCAACAATCGTATTGATGCCAATTGCTTCATCTAAGAATAAGTTACCCCAGAGAATACCAAATACCGGAATGATGAAGGTCACGGACAGGGCTGAAGGTGCGCCGAGTTCAGAGACGAGATTGAAGTAAAGTAGATACGCTAACCCAGTACATACCGCGCCTAATAAGATAACCGATGTAGTGATCGTAACGTCGGGTGTTTCTCTCATCGGAATAAAGAATACAAATGGCAAAACCAGCAACACCGCTGCCCACATGCTGCCATGGGCATTGTTGAATGCCTCAACTTTAGGGGCTTGTTTCGTATAGTTTGACGCTATTCCGTAGCTAAAGGCCGCCATCACTGCTGCAAAGATAGGAAGCATAGCCTCGCGGCCAATGTTCATCGCATCCCAACCGACTAACACGCCAACTCCCGTTACCCCAATCCCAAGTCCCAATAAAACTTTCGCCTCGAGTGCTGTTTTGGTCCATATCGCACCAATGATTGCCGCCCATATTGGCGCGGTAGAGTTCAAGATGGCGAGTGTCGAGGCGTTAAGTGTCTGCGCGGAATAAGCGAAAAGCAAAAAAGGAAGTGTGGTGTTAAACAGCCCGAGAATGAAGAAGTGTTTAGCGTGATCATGAAAAGAGAGCTTCTTTTTTAAATAGAAAGAAACTAAAAGCAGAGTAAGTGCTGCAAACAGAACTCGCGCTTCAATCAAGACTGCGGGCCCTAATGGATTGGCCGCCATTCTCATGAAAAGAAACGAGCCTCCCCATATAGCCGCAAGTAGTATCAGTTTTAAAAAGCTCACAGTTTGAATCTCTGATTGTGTAAAACCTGACTATGGAGGAAAGATAACTATTACACAAACATAGATACCAATACTGTGCAGCTAATTGTTGGCATTTTGATAACGGAACTGACTATTAAATAGGAACACTTTTGATGAATTATGTTCTGTTTATCCTTCCTTGTCTGACGAGTAATCTAGTGTCATATGTAAACATTAGGTGATAAAAATGAAGATCGAACACATCGCAATTTGGACCAAACAACTCGAAGTGCTTAAACGTTTTTATGAGGATTACTTTGGTGCAACGTCCAACCAGAAATATCACAATCCAAGCAAAGGCTTCTATTCATATTTCTTGTCTTTTGAAAGCGGTAGTCGCTTAGAGATCATGGAAATGTTCTCTGTCCCTGAATCGAAAGACGATATCTATGACCAGTTCACAGGCTTCATTCATATGGCGATATCACTAGGTTCGGAACAAGCGGTCGACCAACTGACTCAACGCTTGGTCGAAGACGGCTATGAGCGCTTAGATGGCCCAAGAAGAACAGGTGATGGCTATTATGAGAGCTGTGTGCTCGATCCTGATGGTAATCGCTTGGAACTTACCGTTTAATGTAGAGACTTAATTGAGTTACTCATCTACTAACGGAACTGAGGTATGACAATGATGAAGCTTGCTGTGACTTTCCTTTTTAGTCTTGGGCTTATGGGATGTGCTACCTCAGAACCGGTGTATGAGCAGGAGACGGACTCGAAACCTGAACCATCACAACCCATAGGTTACCTCGGTTTTAAAGCTCACCAAGAGTGGGCCATTCAATTTAACGACTGTACGGTCTATGATTTAACAGGCGCACAACCCTACCAGTGGTTTGATCGTACTTCAGCCTCTGTAAGCTGTTATGAGTTTAAGCCAAACGATGCTATCGAGCCTCTGTTGGTTTACTCCGAGGCTGACTTCAGAAGCAATAAACTCACTCCGATTAATCGCTTTCAAGAGTTGCAGGTATCAGAATCAGGCTGGGGCATTTTTCCTGCCGTCTACGAGACCAACGGCACCAATTGGCTGAAAGTCAAAGAGGGTTGGATTCACCTCACACTAGCCGATCAGACTTTGGTTCAGTTCTATCCCGGAACTCAAGACCAATCTAGCAAACACACACATGATCAATATTTTGAAGAGCACTGATCGTAACGCTGACTTTTGATTAGTCTGTAGTTCGATCAGAAAAAGATCGTTTAGTCATTGCTGAAACCGGTTTCAATCTGTATCTTTGCTTTTATTGAAATCGGTTTCAGGGCTGTAATGAGCTCTCTAATCCTGATCTTTTTCACGAATAACTTGTAGCGAGTAATGGTATGAACAACGAATTTCCGAACGATTTTTTATGGGGTGGTGCGGTTGCAGCACATCAACTAGAAGGCGGCTGGGATGCGAATGGTAAAGGTGTCAGTGTTGTTGATGTTTTAACAGCGGGCGCTCATGGTGTACAACGTCGAATCACTGACGGCGTGATCGACGGCGAAAACTACCCAAACCAAGTCGCTGTTGATTTCTACCATCGATACAAAGAAGACATTAAGTTATTTTCTGAGATGGGCTTTAAGTGCTTCCGAACCAGTATTGCTTGGACGCGTATTTTCCCAAATGGCGATGAAGCCGAGCCGTGTGAAGCGGGTTTAGCGTTTTACGATGATTTGTTTGATGAGCTGTTGAAATACGATATTCAGCCAGTGGTAACACTGAGTCACTTTGAAATGCCTTACCACCTAGCTAACGAATATGGCGGCTGGATGAACCGAAAAGTGATCGACTTCTTCGTTAAGTACTCGACTACGGTAATGGAACGCTACCAGCACAAGGTGAAGTACTGGATGACGTTTAACGAGATAAATAACCAGATGAACACTTCGGCAGACATCTTCGGTTGGTTGTGCTCTGGTGTTAAGTTCCCGCAATGTGAAAAGCCGCAAGAAGCCATGTATCAAGCGGTTCACCATCAGTTTGTTGCAAGTGCTTTGGTGGTTAAGAAAGGTCACGAGATCAACCCAGAACTTCAGATTGGTGCAATGTGTGCGATGGTGCCTTTCTATCCTCGTTCTTCAAAGCCAGAAGATATCATGGTGGCACAGCAAGCGATGCGTGATCGTTACTTCTTCTCAGATGTGATGGTTCGTGGTCATTACCCAAATTACGCTAAGCGTGACTGGGCAATCAAAGGCTTCAATATTGAAATGCAGCCAGAAGATGAGCAAATCTTGAAAGAAGGTAAAGCGGATTACTTAGGCTTTAGCTACTACATGTCGAATACCTTGGATTCTTCTTCGCATCAGTCAACCGAAGAAGCGATGGACGGCGGTCATGAGAACTCGGTCGATAACCCATTTATCCAGTCTAGCGATTGGGGCTGGCCAATTGATCCAACAGGTTTACGTTTCTGTTTAGCGTCTCTGTATGAACGTTATGAAGTGCCATTGTTTATTGTTGAGAACGGTTTTGGCGCTGTTGATACCATTGAAGAAGATGGCAGCATTAATGATGACTACCGCATTGCTTACCTTGGTGACCACATCAAAGAGATGAAAAAAGCCGTAGCGATTGATGGCGTTGACTTGATGGGCTACACCCCTTGGGGCTGTATCGACTTAGTTTCATTCACCACGGGCGAGATGAAAAAACGCTACGGATTCATTTACGTAGATAAGCACAACGATCAATCTGGCTCACTAGAACGCAAACGCAAGAAGTCGTTCGAGTGGTATAAAGGCGTGATTGCATCTAACGGTACCACTATTTAGAATGCATTTCCCAGCGCAGTTATGTGAACTGTGAGCTGTCATTTTGCAATGAATTAGTCGGCCTATGTCGGCTAATTTTTTATAAAGGAAAAGAAGCGAATGGTAACCATGCTTGATGTCGCGAACCGCGCAGGCGTATCTAAATCGACCGTTTCTCGTGTCTTAAATGGCAAGAACATCGTGCGCCCAGATGTGGTGAAAAAGGTATTCGATGCGATTCAAGAAACAGGTTATCGACCGAACTTGTTGGCTCAGCAATTGGCGACCAAGAAGACCAATTTCATCGGCTTTGTAATCACCAATGAGTTGTTCAATGGCCCTTACTTTTCTTCCTTGATGTATCACGCGGCTTCTTATAGCGAAAAGTCGAACCACCAATTGGTGATCACCGATGGCAAACACAGCGCTGAAGACGAAAGAAAGGCGATCAACTTCCTGCTGGATATGAAGTGCGCGGGCATCATCATCTATCCGCAATGCTTAACCGAAAGCGAGATTGCAAAGATCATCGAAAGTACTGACACACCGATTCTGGTACTCAACCGAGAAATGCCGTCGAAGCCTAATCATGCCATTACCACCGACCATTATCAGAGCGCTTGTTTGATGGTTGAGCACATCATCGAGCAAGGCCATACCGATATTGCAGTGATTCGTGGTAAAGCCGGTTCTTCGACCGATGAGTTGCGTTACCAAGCCTATCAAGATGTGCTAACTAAACAGGGTATTGCATTGGATGAGTCCAAGGTTGTTCAAGGTGATTGGACGATGGAGAGCGGTTATCACGCGGCTCAGGCTCTGGCAAAAAGCAAAACAACATTCACTGCTATCTTGTCGGAAAACGATGACATGGCGATTGGTGCGATTAAGGCGTTAACGGATCTGGAATATTCATTGCCTCAAGATGTTTCTATCGTCGGTTTTGATAACAGCAAAGTGGGGGCGTTTTTAACGCCAAGCTTAACGTCTGTCAGTGTGCCATTAGAGCAAATGACGCAAAAGGCGATCCTGCAAATTGTCGGTGAAACAGAGCAAGCGACCACCATCAATACCACCGGCAGTTTGGTGTTACGTGATTCGATAGCGAAGCTAAATTAGCACTGTTAGAATTTCATATTTCACCTACAAAAAGTGACGAGCTGCGCATCTCTTAAACCAAGCTAAAACACTCCTTATTCACTGTTATTTAGATGTGCGATATTGCGTTTTTGGTCGATGAATTGACCACCATTAGTTAAGTAATGTGAAAACAGTTAAGTCATGTGAAACTAGCTAAGTCATGTGAAACTAGCTAAGTCATATGAAAATAGCTAAGTAATGCGAGAACAGGTAAGTAACGTGAAAACAGAAAAACAAAAAATGCTAGCAGGCGAACCTTATCAGGCTTGGGATAAAGAACTTTATGCCGCTCGTATCGAGTGTCGTAAGGTACTTCAAAAACTCAATAACAGTATTCCTGACACACCCGAATGGGAAGCAGCAACGCAAGAGCTGATTCCAGGCTGTGAAAATGCGCATTTAGAACCTCCATTTCGTTGTGATTACGGCTCGAATATCAAGCTGGGCAAGAACTTCTACGCTAACTTTAACTGCGTGATTTTGGATGTGGCTGAAGTGACTATTGGCGATAATGTACTGCTTGGTCCGAACGTTCAAATCCTGACCGCAGGCCACCCACTCGATGTGAAAGGCCGAGTTGAAGAGGGTGTTGAGTTTGGCACACCGATTAATGTTGGCGACAATGTTTGGCTTGGCGGTGGTGTAATTGTCTGCCCCGGTGTCACCATTGGCGAAAACAGCGTGATTGGCGCGGGCAGTGTGGTAACCAAAGATATCCCAGCCAATATGGTTGCAGTCGGTAACCCGTGTAAAGTGCTGAAAGCGATCGATAACGGACAATAATCAGATGTAAATGACAAAGCCCGAACCTAGGTTCGGGCTTTGTTTTTCTATCCTTGCTAGATGCTAGATGCT
>NZ_JBFRSN010000014.1:0-4667 GCF_041473595.1 Vibrio sp. 10N.222.46.A1 | reverse complement strand
GCGGCGTTTTTCAAGGTAATGATGGCTACGCCCTCTGCTGTGTCCTAATAGGCTTGATATATACCTATAGGCTTTCAACCAATCCAAGTTCATTACTTGTAATCTGGTTTAATTTTTTGCTGAAACCACCCCTGTTGATCCCTAACATCCTAGCAGCCTTTGATTGATTACCACGCGTATGAGTTATCAACTCAGTAAACAATGTGTCTAGCACCGTAGGAGTAACCCAAGACATATCCGGACTAGCTGATTTATTATCAAACCATGTTAGCTCCAGTTCTGCTCGGATAAATTTTTTCAAATGGTCTTTGTTGATTGGGGTTAGTTGGTCATTCATATAAATTGAAGGTTGTTAATCGATTTTATCATGTTGGCAAATTTATCATGAAAGTGCCTTAAAATCTGCTAACTCCCAAATTTGATGTCATGCAGACTTTGGTTTGTAGTCGCTTGGTGAGCACGGTCATCTTGACTTGAGTATGTCGTCTACTCAACAACTATGAGTTAGAAGTGTTCGGATTCCGAACAAGGAATCCGAATTCAAGCGTTGCCTTCCCAGCCTTAGCTCATCAATAGCTATCATCCTGATAAATATCACCTTACAAACTATACCCACCATCTATCGATCATCTATCGTTTGTGTTTTAATGCATCTAAATGCTTATCAGGTAATCTTCAAATGGCACGAAAAAACGATGGAATCATATGGCACTTAATGGACGCTCCATGGTGGTTAAGCGTAGTACTCTCTGCTTGTATTTATTTTGGGCTTTCATATCTATTACCTAGCTTGGCCGTGGATAGCAATAATTTCATCTTTGAAGCTATTGCTCCAAACTTGCCCTTGATGGCTCCATATTTTACGTTCTTATTTCTTCTCCCCGCACCGATAGCGTTTTTCAAGCAATATCAGAGGAAAAGAAGCTATCTCAAGACGAACACTCAGATTAAAATTCAGAGGAATACTTCCCCACTAAATCACCTGACTTGGATCGAATTTGAAAGTTACATCGGAGAATACTTTAAGTCTCAAGGGTATGCGGTCAAACAGTCTTTCGCTCAAAAATCTGATGGCGGTGTTGATATTTGGCTTACAAAAGATAGTGAATTAAGCCTTGTACAATGTAAGCATTGGAAAACTCGCAAAGTGGGTGTGCAAATTCTAAGGGAAATGTACGGTGTCATGATCGCGAACAATGCCAGTAAGATGATTATCGTAACTTCAGGAGACTTTACTTCTGAGGCTGTCACTTTTTCTCTAGATAAGCGCCTGTGGCTAGTCAACGGCAGCGAACTAGTACATATGATTGAAGATGGCCGCAGCTTTCAAAATAAACCCTCAATATCGCCCCAAACACACAGGGCAGGCGTCGAATCTATGATTTGTCCTAGTTGCCAATCTAAGCTTGTAATGCGTGTTGCTAAGCGAGGAGCTAAATCTGGTATGTCTTTTTATGGTTGCTCTACGTATCCAAAGTGTCGTTATACTTGCGACTGCTGAGTTTTAATCTATTCGCAAAATACGCTTGTTGTAGCAAGTAATCTTTGATGGCCCGAAAGTTGCTGCTGGCATCTATGCTATTTGGCATGGCCAACAACTGATTTATTGCGGTATCTCTGAAAGACAAGGCTAGGTCTGGCAAGATATTGGAGCAATTACCTCTTTTAAACCCTCTCTAGATGAACCTTGTCCAGTTCTGAGTCAGCATGTCGTCGCGACTCATGTTCTCAATCTCTATTGTCTTCCGACAGTTGGAATTGCGGCGTTTCTTTCTCTGGTAAAATAAAGCAGAGAATGCTCTAACTTACTTGTCGCTCTCCAATTTTCCAAGCTATGTACTTGTAAACTTGCCTACCGCAATCATCTGATACATAATGACACTACCATCTGATAAGGAGTTATTGTTATGTCACAAATGCAAGCATTCAAGCCTGTTAAACAGCCAGCTAGCTTTTGGCAGCAAGTAGGTATTCCATCGCGAGGGGTAACCCTTTATGAGTCTGTTCATAAAGGTCTGGATTTTGATGTTTTTGACAAACTAGCCAAGCACTCTAAATTGGAAAAGAAAGAGTTGGCTACCGCTGTTACAATTCCACCAGCCACACTAAACCGCAGATCGAAAGCTGGACGTTTTAACAAAGACGAAAGTGATCGTTTGTACCGTTTTGCTGAGATATTCAACCAAACCATCAACTTGTTTGAAGGTGATATTTTGGCCGCGTGTGAATGGATCAAATCCCCTGTGGTTGGTTTGGGTAATCGCCGCCCTATCGATATGGTTGCCACAACTGCTGAATCAGAGGGTGTGCTAAACCTAATTGGACGATTAGAGCATGGGGTATTTTCTTGATCACTTTGTACCGAATCGTAAAGGAAAAGTGGGAAGAGTCAGCTTTCGATGGCGAAGGCTCCAGACTGTACGGAGGGCGTTGGAATTCTATTGGACGGTCTGCGGTTTATGTTGCTGCGTCAGAGTCACTTGCCATTTTAGAAATCTTGGTTCATCTCAAAAATACCAAAGTACTTGAAAATTATGTCTTGTTTACGTTGGAACTGGATGAAGCCGATGCTTTGGTCCTTGAAAATGACGACTTACCGGACAACTGGAATGAAGAGCCAGCCCCGCTTCAGACAGCCGAAATCGGTGATCAATGGTTATCGAGCTATTCAAGCTTGGCGCTGGCGATCCCATCGGTGATTGTGCCTCGCGAACAAAACTATGTGCTCAACACAAAACATCCAGGTTATCCAAAACTCATCAAAACAGCCAAAAAACACGAAATTTCTTTCGATACGCGGCTTCTATAAATCAGCTATTCCCACTGTAATTGTCCGAGGACATTAAAGTTTGTCAGTTCCAATTTAGTTTGATCTGTTTTTGGCTACATCAAGTTAGACGGCGAAGATAAGTTAAACCACTTTCGCCCCGTTATTTTTCACAGAAAAAAGCGGTTCAACACTCCTCAGCTGAGTTTAGGCGATTAAAACTAATGCAATCGCACAAAAATTCAGTCTTGTTTTTCACTAGATAGAGCTAAACGAAATATTGTAATTAACGGTTCTAAATCGAGTGATACCCCTGCAATATTTGCATCAATCCATTCTTGTTGAGTAATTTTAGGCCACTCGATGGTGTAGCCAAGGACAAATACGAGTTCTTCAAAGAAAAAACGTAAAGTTCGGCCATTACCTTCCCTAAAAGGATGTAACAAATTTAATTCGCAAAATAGACTGGCTAATTCTTGGATAAGATCAGGCAAAGCCAAATTGTCTAACGAAGGGATAATATCAAATAATTTTGAAGCTTCAGCTTCAATCCTAGAAACGGTACAGAATCGAGTGTAGCCTTTAGATATATCCACTTCTCGAACTTGACCTGCCCATTCAAAAATATCTTGGAATAGATGGTGATGTAGACATTTGAGGTGATTGAAGTCTAAATGCTTGATTTCAGAAACATTACTTTTGTATGAAAGGTACCTATAACTCGTAAACTCAACTTCGGCTTTTTCAAGTTCATCCGAGTCAAGTATATTCAATCTGTTAATTAAAACATCAGAATTTGAGTAACAGTATTTGTCCTGTTACTGTTCCTTAATATCCCCACATTTTGCAAAGTTAGGACGAAACAACAATCAATTGACCACAGATATTTGATTGAAATCCAATATAGATCACATCATTTGTTCCACATTGCGGAATTGGTAAGTCTTTTTGTTTCACTTTTTAACCAGTTAACAGTTATTAGAGAAAAACTTAATAAGGAAATATTTCGTAACTTTGCTCACAGAATATTTTCGGAATAAAAACAATAATTGATTCCGTATTATGGAATTCAACTTATCGGAGAACACAGATGCCTTTAGTATCAACAGAAAAACTACAACAAGAATACGAACGAATCCTTTTAGCTCGCGACATGAAGCCAGAGATGGCAACCAAGCTTGCGGCTGGTTTTGTTGAGATGGCAAACGAAGGCACTTACTCACATGGCATCAACCGTTTTCCAGTATTCATTGACCAAGTAGATAAAGGTCAAATCAAACTCAATGCGGAACCAGAATGCGTTAACAGCATGGGTGCACTCGAGCAATGGGATTGTAACTACGGCCCAGGCGTTCTTAACGGTCTTATCTGTGCAGAACGTGCCATGGAATTGGCTCGTGACTACGGCATTGGCATGGTCGGTATGCGTAATTCTAACCACTGGATGCGTGGCGGTGCTTACGTATTGAAAATGGCTCGCGAAGGTTTTGCAGGAATTGCATCAACCAACTCAATCGCAGTGATGCCAGCATGGGGTGGTAAAGATCACCGTGTTGGTTCAAACCCTCTCATCATGGCGGTTGCGGGCGATCCACCGGTGGTTGTTGACTGTTCAATGAGCCAATTTTCTTACGGCCAACTACAAAACTTCGTGCTTGCTGACAAAGAACTCCCTGTTGTTGGTGGCTTTGACAACGAAGGTGAACTCACTAAAGACCCGCATGTACTGTGGGAAAACAAACGCCTACTTCCAATGGGTTTCTGGAAAGGTTCATCAATGGCAATCGTACTAGACATGATGCTAACGGCAATCACTGGCGGCCACTCAGTACCTGCACTGACTGAAGATATGGGTGGCGAGTTTGGTGTATCTCAGTTCCTTATCGCTATCGACTTAAGC
>NZ_JBFRSN010000013.1:0-1450 GCF_041473595.1 Vibrio sp. 10N.222.46.A1 | reverse complement strand
TTCCAGATCTGGGGTGCATTAAAGCGACATACATCAATGCCGGAATACCCACCATTTTTGTTGATGCTGAATCGGTTGGTTACCAAGGCACTGAACTTCAATCAGATATCAATAGTGATACCAAAGCCTTGGCTCTGTTTGAATCCATCCGAGCACATGGTGCAGTAGCGATGGGTCTTATCGATTCCCTAGAGCAAGCTGAATCACGCCAGCACACTCCTAAAGTCGCGTTTGTTACTAAGCCTCAAGCGTACCAAGCTTCCAGTGGTAAATCGGTTGCTGCCGAAGATACTGATCTTCTGGTGCGAGCTTTGTCTATGGGGCAATTGCACCACGCCATGATGGGTACGGCTGCGGTCGCCATTGCTTCAGCGGCAAGCGTCCCGGGGACGTTAGTTAACTTGGCAGTCGGTGAGGGTTCCCGAGATTTTGTGACCTTTGGTCATCCATCAGGAACCTTAAAAGTGGGTGCTAAAGCGATACAAGGCGAAAGTGGGTGGAAAATTGAAAGGGCGATTATGAGTCGTAGTGCCCGAGTGATCATGGAAGGTGCCATTCGTGTGCCTTTTCCCAAGTAAAGCGACTGTCGTGAACGGTTAAATGTTCACGAACACAACGCTGAGAAAAGAGTGCAATCAAGTGCTACTGCCAAAAGCTAGGCGCTTGGAATAATGGATAAATCATGGAGGAGGCACTATGTCTGCTACGAATCGAATGAACAGAAAAACAGATTACATCACCGAGTATCAATGGGCTAGGGAAGACCCCAATTCGTTCTGGGAAACGCAAGCACAAGCGATAGATTGGTTTGAACCACCAAAAACGATATTACAAACTGACGATAACGGTATTGAACGTTGGTTTCCTGATGGGGTGATGAACACCTGCTGGCTCGCGCTTGATTACCATTGTGAAAATGGACGAGGTGACAATACCGCGCTGATTTACGATTCTCCAGTTACAGGAAATCAATCCTCATACACTTACAATCAATTGCGTGACCAAGTGGCTAAAGTTGCAGGTATGTTAGCGACGCAAGGCGTTACCAAAGGTGATCGTGTGGTGATCTACATGCCAATGATTCCTGAAGCGGCAATGGCAATGCTGGCTTGTGCTCGACTAGGCGCGGTGCATTCGGTGGTGTTTGGTGGGTTTGCTCCTCATGAGCTTGCCGTTCGTATCGAAGATGCTGAACCGAAGGTGTTGATTACTGCCTCCTGCGGTGTCGAGATAAATAAAGTCCTGCCATATAAGCCGATGGTCGACAGGGCGATCATGGACAGTCGCTGGAAACCTGAGAAAGTGGTGGTATTCCAAAGAGAGCAGTCTCTAGCCGAGTTGAACAATGAACGCGATGTACTTTGGCAACAAGCGGTTAACGATGCCTTGCCTCACGTATGTGTGCCTGTTCTAGCGACTGACCCACTATACATATTGTATACATCAGGGA
>NZ_JBFRSN010000012.1:0-9821 GCF_041473595.1 Vibrio sp. 10N.222.46.A1 | reverse complement strand
GTTCACTGAGTCGCACTGAACAAGCGCCTATCGTTCTTGATTTGCTATACGGGTTGCCACACCAGTCTATGGAAGTATTTCAACAAGATTTAGAAGACTACATGTCGACTGGCGCACACGGTATTGACCTCTACCAACTGATTGTTTCGGGCAACGCGCCTATGCTTAATCTTGTTGAGAAAGGAAAAATCCCACCACCTGCTAATACGCCAGATAAGGCGAGTATGTACTTGGCGGGCGTTGAGTTCATGGCAAAGCACAAGGTTAAGCAACTGAGCGTGAATCACTGGACTCGTGATAACCGCGAACGCAGCATTTACAACAGCTTAGCGAAAACTTATGCCGAAGTTCTACCCATTGGTTGTGGCGCTGGTGGCAACATCGGTGGTCATGGTGTGATGCAACATCGAACTTTAGACAGCTACATGGAGTCTATAAAGCAAGGTCAATTGCCAATAGCCATGATGACCAAGCAAAGCTCACTAGAGCCAATCTTCTCTTCATTGAAAGCCGGTTTTGATTCTGGTGTTGTAAGAAGAAGTACGTTGCCGAGTTTTATGGGGCAAGACACGTTTGACTACCTGAAGCCTCTGTTTTCACATTGGGAAAAGAATGGCCTAGTTGATCTTTCGGAAGATTACCTGAGCCTGACTATAGCTGGCAGCTTCTGGGCGGTAAGTCTTGCACAGAGTGTGATTCAAGTGCTTAACACTGAGTATCAGACCTTGCACCCAGCACCAACTGCCTCTGGCTTGGGTGCTCACCCGCATGCAAGTTTGAAGCACGCTTAATCTCGAATTTTTAGTTTATAACTTACGTAAATCACTCGTTTATACGGAAACTTATTCAATGACAGATACAACATTCGCAATGACAGAAACTTTAGAACAACGTGTCGCACGCATTCTAGAAGAAGAATCAAAACTGCTTCCTACAGCGATTGCTGAGAAGCTAGGTGTTTCAGAGGTTGAAGTTGTCGCTGCTTTTCCTGGAGACATGGCGGTGATGTTAGATGGCAGCCGTGCTCAAGATATTCTAGAAGGTTTGGTTGGTTGGGGCCCAGTGACCACAATTATCCATTCATTTGGCTCAATCTTCGAAGTAAAGGCGCCGTTCCCTAAAGGCAAAGTAGCGCGTGGTTACTACAATCTGATGGGTAAAGAAGGCGAGCTGCATGGCCACTTAAAACTGGATAACATCAAACATATTGGTTTGGTGAGCAAGGCGTTCATGGGGCGTGAAAGTCATTACTTCGGTTTCTTCAGTGAAACAGGCGAGAACATCTTTAAGATTTACCTAGGTCGCAATGAAAAGCGAGAGCTGATTGTCGACCAAGTTGAACGCTTCAAAGCACTAAAAGAACGAGCTTAAGTACAGTCAACATCAAGCTTAAATAAGATTGCCAGCTAGCTTAAAGAAAATATGAATGCTCGAGGTCCACTTAGTTTACTAATGAACGCTCAACCTCGGGTAAAAATAATAAATAAGAGAAAGTGAAGAAAGGAATTATCGATGGAACAACAAGTAAAACAAGAACGCCTACAAGGTCGCCTAGGTCCAGAAATCAAAGAGTTTCGCCAAGAGCGCCGTACCCTTCAACTTGCAACGGTTGATGAAGAAGGTCGCCCGAACGTAAGTTACGCCCCTTTCGTTCAGAACCAAGAAGGTTATTTTGTTCTAATTTCTGATATTGCTCGTCATGCTCGTAACTTGAAAGCAAACCCTCAAGTCTCTTTGATGATGATTGAAGACGAAGAGAGCTCGAAGCAGCTTTATGCACGTAAGCGTTTAACGTTTGATGCTCAGGCAAGTGTTGTAGAGCGTGAAACGGAGCTTTGGACTCAAGTGATCGGCCAGATGCAAGAGCGTTTCGGCGAGATCATTGATGGTTTAAGCCAACTTCAAGATTTTTCTCTATTCAACCTTAAAGCAGAGAATGGCCTGTTCGTAAAAGGTTTCGGTCAGGCATACCAAGTATCTGGCGACGACTTAGTGGATTTCGTTCACCTGCAAGAAGGTCACAAAAAAGTGTCTAACGAGTAAGCTCGTTTAACGGATTACTTTAGGAGCCCTCTAATGTGAGGGCTTTTTTGTGTCTAAGCAGTCATAGCCGCGTCGTTTAGGACTTTCGCTCCGCGCAACATGGCTTCGATTAATTCGCCTGCATTGAATTTCTCTAGCGCTTCATGTGCTCCCACCTGATTGGCTCGGTCAACACATATCTCACTGGATAGTGAAGTATGTAAAATACAGTAGGCATGACTGAGTGCGCTGTCGTTTTGTACTTCAAATGCAAGTTCATAACCATCTAACCCGGGCATCTCGATATCACTCACGAGAAGATCAATTGCTGTACCTTTTGCAGCCTCACCTCGCATCAGGTCAATCGCATCTAAGCCGTTATTACAAATGCTGTAAGGGATGTTGATGCTGTCTAAGGCATCAGACAGCTGTTTTCGTGCGATCAAAGAGTCATCAACCAGTAGAACGTTCTTACCTTTAAACTCAGAACGAATCGCGTTGAGTTTACGGCGAACCGACTTCTTACGTTGTTGCTGACCAGGCATGATAAACGTGCGGCCAACGTAACGGTTTTTCACGAAACCTTGACGATATGGCTTATCAATCGCTTGAGCAATTCGTAGAGCAATATCATTTGATGTTTCAGGAATTGGAATAACCACGTCAATGTCTAGGTCTGCGTACTCTTCTTTAATACGCTTACCTAACATCTCACCCATCTCAACCCGTGCGCTGTAAACCGAAATTTTATCGATGAATGAATCAGGACGAGCAAAATAAACAAACTCGAAAATACATGGGTTTAGTTGTGGGTTGTCTGCGCATTGTTTAGTGAAAAGCTTACCATCGAATGTTGCATAGATAGCTTCACCAGGAGCAACATCGCGCATAAAATCAAAACCAACAGCGTCTAACGCTACTGACTCAGACGCAACCATGTACTCTGTTTTACCGTTAATTTCACGCTTACCAAGACACAGTGGACGAATACCATGTGGGTCACGGAATGCGATCATGCCGTGTCCGATGATCATCGCTGTCACTGCGTAAGCACCACGAATAGTGCGGTGCACGTTTGCAACTGCGCGGAAAACGTCGTCTGAAGTCACGTTACCTTTTACGGTATCGATCTCATGAGCCAATACGTTTAGTAGAACTTCAGAGTCAGAGGTTGTGTTGACATGACGGCGGTCTTTTTCGAACAACTTCTCACGAACTTCGCTTGCATTCGTTAGGTTACCGTTGTGCGCCAGCGTGATGCCAAATGGAGAGTTTACGTAGAAAGGTTGAGCTTCAGAAGCACTCGAACTTCCCGCTGTAGGATAACGAACATGACCAATACCCACGTTACCTTGGAGGCGCTGCATGTGTTTTGCTTCAAAAACATCTTTAACTAAACCGTTCGCCTTACGCAGACGAAAACGATTGCTTTCTATGGTACAAATACCTGCGGCATCTTGGCCACGATGCTGCAATACCGTTAAAGCGTCATAAATAGACTGGTTTACAGGTGTTGAACCCACGATTCCAACAATACCACACATGTCCTAATCCTCGATTTTCGACATTAACTGGCGCTAGAGCGCGCCAGATAAGAAACTAGATGTTGCTTGTAAATGCTCGAAGAACGGCGCAATGATTCGGCTAAACTCCGGAACCAATTGCGAATTCTTCCACCACTCAGAACTTGGGAATGCAGTAAACGCATCCATGAAAAACAACACTGCAGAAACAATCAAAACACCACGTAAGCCACCAAAGACGACACCGAGGATTCTGTCTGTACCCGACAGGCCTGTTTTCTGAACTAGTTGCCCGATGACATAGTTAACTAAGGCACCAACAACTAACGTTGCAACAAACAATGCTGCTATCGCAGTTCCGTTTCGAAACATCTCATCTTCAATATTGGTGAAGTACATTGCTAATTTAGCGTAGTACTGGCTAGCAATAAAAAATGCTCCAAACCAAATAACAAGTGACAACGCTTCTTTAGCGAAACCGCGAACTAAACTGATCACGGCAGAGAAGCCGATCACGCCTAAAATGACAAAATCTAACCAATTCATGAATTCTTCATCTTAAGTTGGCGCGCATTTTAACAGAAAAAATGCTGACGCAAACGTTTTCTTATGGATTTAACGGTTTAAATTTGAGCAATTGGCCTTTTGAACCCGTAATTTTTTCTAATTCCTTAATTTGTCGCTCAAGTTTGGATTTAGAAACATCCGGGCCAATAATTACTCGCGTAAATGTTTTTTCTTGCTTGGTATGAGCCTGATAACCACGCTTCTGTAAATCCTTAACAACGTTTTTTGCGTTGTCAGCATTCTTCAAAGCCATCAATTGAATAATCCAAGCACTGTCTTGGTATTCATTTTTTTCAGATACCGGCTTAACCACCACCGCCACTTTATCCGCTTCTTTGTTACTGGAAGCCGACGCAGTTTGCGTATTTGACTTATCAGTACGACCACTGTCAACCACTTGCTCAACCGGAGAGTCCGGCAGTGCAATCTGATCTTCAACAGGATCGAGCACTTCAAACACTTCAACATTACTATCAAGCTCAGGCTTAATCGGAATGCTTGCAAACTCTTCTTTATAGTGGAGCTTCTTACCATCCAGCACATCGGGCAATACAATCACGCCAATGGCCACTAAAATGATGGTGCCGACTAATCGGCTTTGGAATTTACTTGCCATTTAGTTTCCTTTTTTCTGCCAATGCTCCAACACTTCACCCACGGTATGGAAAGAACCGACAACCAACACAACATCGTCATCTATAACAGAAGCTAAAGCCGCTTCAAACGCTACAACAGGGTTTGAATACTGCTCTACACCTTCAGGTAAGCTTTGACACAATTCAGCGGCTGTTGCGGCTCGTGGGCCGTTCAGCGAAGCTGGGTACCAATGTGTTGTTATTGGAGCTAATACTTCCAATGTCGCGGGGATATCTTTGTCATGAAGCATGGCGACTACAACGTGTAAATTTTTGCCTGCGTACTTCTTCGCGACTTGCTGCGCAAAGTACTCAGCAGAATGCGGGTTGTGTGCTACATCAAGCACAATCACCGGTTGTTCGCTAATTTGCTGCATACGCCCAGGAAGCTGCGCATTCTTCATACCGTTAACAACGTTCACATCACTAATGCTTAGTTCTGAAGTACCTAATGCCATCAGCGCGGTGGCTGCGTTCGGCAGCGGTAAGCTCGGGATAGGTAGCGATTCTAACTGGAATGCACCACTGCGCCAGTTCCAAGTATCACCATCTACATCATAGGTGTATTGAATCCCTACTTGGTAGAACTCAGCGTTAATATCATCAGCGTGTGCCGCAACCGTAGCTGGTGGTTTGGGTTGACCACAGATAGCTGGTTTACCGCTACGATAAATGCCCGCTTTCTCAAAACCGATCACATTAATGTCATCACCTAGCCAGTCAACATGGTCGACAGCCAAGCTAGTAATCACAGAAACGTCATGCTCAACGATATTGGTCGCGTCTAAACGTCCGCCTAGACCCACTTCTAACAATACAACGTCAACCGCTTCGGTTTGAAAAGCACGTAACGCTGCTAAAGTGCCATATTCAAAAAAGCTAAGGCTGATTTCACCACGTTCTTTCTCAATGAAATCGAAAGACTGAACCATTTTTTGATCAGACAGATCTTTGCCATTGATACGAACACGTTCGTTGTAGCGAATTAAGTGAGGGGAGCTGTAGACACCAACAGAGTAACCAGCATCCAATAGAATAGCTTCCATGAGTGCACATGTTGAGCCCTTGCCGTTGGTTCCAGCAACAGTAATAACATGTTGAGCAGGTTTGGTGAGGTTTGCCTTAGAGGCGACAGCTTGAACTCGGTCTAAACCAAGATCAATAGCGCTTGTGTGGATGTTTGATAAATAATCAAGCCACATCTCCAAAGAGGATGTGGCTTGAGGAATAGGTTGTTGACTCATCTAACTCATAACCATAATTAAGTAGGTTTGTTAGAAGGTACTTTACCCTTTTTCTGGCGCTTCTGGTACTTCATAAGCAGCTTCATTCGGTGAATCGTTCACAGAAACTACTAATGGTGAAGGCTGATTGGTCATTTTAGCAACAAGGCTTGCAACGCGCTGACGCATCTCACGACGGTCAACGATCATGTCGATAGCACCGTGGTCTAGTAGGAACTCACTGCGTTGGAAACCTTCAGGAAGGTCTTCACGTACAGTTTGCTCGATTACACGACGTCCAGCAAAACCGATAAGCGCTTTTGGTTCACCGATATTGATATCGCCAAGCATTGCTAAACTTGCAGAAACGCCACCCATTGTTGGATCAGTCATTACTGAAACAAACGGTAGGCCTTTCGCAGATAGACGCTCTAGAGCAGCACTGGTTTTTGCCATTTGCATGAGAGACATCAATGCCTCTTGCATACGAGCACCACCACTTGCCGAGAAACAAACTAAACCACAGTTGTTCTCAATAGCTGCATCTACCGCTTTCACAAAACGAGCACCAACAACAGAACCCATTGAGCCGCCCATAAATGAGAACTCAAAAGCACACGCAACGATAGGTAAACCAAGCAGTTCGCCTTTCATTGCAACTAATGCGTCTGTTTCACCACTGTTCTTTTGAGCAACAGAGATACGTTCTTTGTAACGCTTAGAGTCTTTAAACTTCAGCTTGTCTTGTGGCTCAAGATCAGTACCTAGTTCAACACGCTCACCTTTGTCTAGGAATGTATCCAGACGGCGACGTGCTTTCATACGCATGTGATGGTCACATTTTGGACATACTTCTAGGTTACGCTCTAGTTCAGCATGGTAAAGAACCTGCTCACAAGAAGTACATTTAGTCCAAACACCCTCAGGGATTGACGCTTTACGAGATGTTACGATGTTGCTTTTTTCTAAAATCTTTTCAAGCCAACTCATGGAAGACCTTTTTGTTTCGATTCCTCCGCTTGATTGCGAAAGAAATAAATTTGGGAATTATGCCGGGAATTAAAGCACATAAAACAGCGACTGTAGATAAAAAACTGGTTGTACCTATTTTCCGTGACTATTTTACGCACGAAACCGTAATATTTTTTGAACCTAAGTCTCACATTTAGTTCAAATTATCCGGCAAAAATAGAGGGCCAATAGGCTCTCTTGGTAGTCCAAAATGTTCAGGATAATCAACATCTACTAAGTATAAGCCTTCCGCTTTCGCTGTCGCGCCTGCCACTTTTCGATCTTTAGCCTCTAAAAGCCACTGAATCCACTCTGGTTTTTGATCACCTTTACCTACCGCAATTAGGCTACCAGTAATATTCCTCACCATATGGTGAACAAACGCATTCGCTTTAATATCGATCACTATGTAATGCCCATGACGAGTCACGTTTAAGTGAATCATGTTTCTCCATGGGCTACGAGATTGACAATGTGTTGCCCTGAACGAAGTAAAGTCATTCTCACCAAGTAAGTACTGACCCGCTTCATGCATCTTTTTCTCATCAAGGTGACCATGGTAATGGCTCACACCTGAATTCAAAATGCCAGGACGTAGAGCATGGTTAAAGATAATGTAGCGATAACGGCGTGCTGTTGCAGAAAAACGAGCATGGAAATCCTCATTCACTTCTGTTGCCCAACGAACGGCAATATCTTTTGGCATGTTGGCATTTGCGCCCATTGTCCATGCAACCATTTTACGATCGACATTAGTTTCAAAGTGAACGACTTGTCCCGTACCGTGGACACCGGCATCTGTGCGACCAGCACACATAACTTCTACAGGGTGATTCGCGACAACTGAAAGAGCCTTTTCCAATTCTTCTTGGACACTTTTCACGTCTCGTTGGCGCTGCCAACCAAAGTAGTGGGTACCGTTATATTCAATACCTAAAGCAATTTTCATGTTCTTGTTCTCTTTGAAAATGGGCGAGAAGTATATACGGAAATGAGTGCTAGCCCAAATAGGATGGGGCTAAAACTTCAATAAACAATCACTACCGCCTAGACGGTGGTTTTAGCAAGCTAAATAAAATAGACGCTAACTGTATCGCCCTAAAATAAAGGGTAGCCAACGCTACCCTTTATAATTTTTTGAATTTATCGACCGTTTAACGTATCGATAAGATTCTTTGCCTCTCGACGAATATCATCACTGCCGTCAACGATAGCCTCTTCTAGAAGCTTAATTGCACCTTGTGAGTCACTCATCTCGATGTAGATTTTAGCCAAATCGAGCTTACCAGCGGCTTCTGCGTTGCTATCGACATCGTAATTACCAATGTCACCGATAACGTCTGGGAATTCATTTAGGCCAACATCTAGCTTCAACTCTTCGTCATCTGGATTAATCGCGTCTTCGCCTTCTTGCTCAACTTGAGCCATCAGCTCATCAATCGTCATGTATTGCTTATCACGACCTTTATCTGACTCGGTTAAGTTGTCTTGTTGAGCCCAATTCTCTTGTTTGATTTTTGGTTCAGCTTGTTGATCTGCCGACGCCCAAATCTCCTGTTGATCATCAGGCACATCATTATGCATGCTAGATTGCTGCTCAGGAGCTAGGTTGAAGCCTTTCCAGTCTTCGCCGCCAACTTCAAGCATGGCGTCAATATCGAGCCCTGCACTATCAATCGATGTAGCATCCAGTGGCTTGTCGAACATGCTGTCGACAGAGTCTTGAACATCTTCAGAAAGTAATTCAGCTAATGCTGTCTCATCAAAATCCTCAAAACCTTCTAACAGATCGTCTTGAACTGTTGTAGGCACTGAGCTTAACTCAGAAGGTACCGGGCTTAATTCTGACGGAGAATCGAGTGATTCATCAGGTTGTGTGAAACTAGTCAAATCAGACTCTTCTGCACCTGGGAAGCCTTCTGCGTCTGAGAAATCTTCTGTATCCGAGAAGTCATCACCATGACTAAAACTCTGCGGGTTTGAAAATAAATCATGCAGCGCATCTTGTTCTTCACCCTGTGGGCTGAAAGAAGTCAGTGGCGTTGGTTTCTCAGCAAACGCATCGGAGATAGCTTCGTCTTCACCGTATTCCGGCAAATCAAACTCATCGAGCTCTACGCCTTGCTCTTCCGCTACAGGCTCACCACTGCTTTGTTCGATGTCATCTAAGACTGAATCCGCTTTTGCGCTCTCTTCATCGTATTCAGGCAGGTCAAGGTCATCGAACTCAAACTTTTCGGACTCTGGAGCAAGATCTTGCTCTAACTGCGCTTCATCCGGTTCGCTAACCACTTCCGCCAACGCATCTTCTTCGCCAAACTCTGGAAGCTCTAAATCATCAAACGAGAACTCGTCTTCGCCTTCTTGCCCTAAAATTTCTGCTTGTTTCGTTTCTTCAACTTGAGGAGCCGTTTCAGCTTGAGGCTCAGGTGTTGATTCTGATTCTGGGTCTAATTGAGCATCAACAATAGGGACTTCTGACTCCGTTGTTACTTCAGCATCCGCTTCTGCCAAGGCATCTTCTTCACCAAACTCTGGAAGATCAAAATCATCAATCGAGAACTCATCTTCGCCTTCTTGATCTACCGCTTCAGCTTGTTCCGTTGCTTCTACTTGAAGTTCGGTTTCAACTTGTTGTGCAGCTTCAACTTGCGGTTCATGGTCTAACTGAGGTTCAACAGCAGGAACCACAGGCTCTTCCGCTACTTCATCAACTTGTGCCAATGTTTCTTGTTGAGCCGTATCATCTTCAATCAGCCAATCATCGTCTTCTGGCACACCGAATTCATTTGGAACGATCTCTGGCATATGTGCAGCACGAACTGGCTCTGGCTCTGGCT
>NZ_JBFRSN010000011.1:0-2974 GCF_041473595.1 Vibrio sp. 10N.222.46.A1 | reverse complement strand
GTGGTAAGAGCTGAGCTTTCTCGCTAGGGAATTTGTCCATCAACTTTTCACTAGCAGCGAAGATCAAATCTGATTTTTCAATGAGTTCTAATTCATGCTTTGCGACCGTCTTGTGGTCTACGCCCGCAAGTGCACTAAAATCATCCCCACAGTAATAAACAACCGCTGACTCGCCTAAGTGTCCGCACAGATCAACAGCAGTCGGAAGAGAACTCCATAGGATAGGCGCGTTAAGGTTAAGCTCGGCAATCACTGGTTTTAGTTGGTGCAACATCATTTGCTGAGCCAACTTTCTACAAAATTTAGAAGCAGGCGCAGGGATTGTCTTTAAGTTAACGATAGTAATGTTGTCGTGTCCCTCAGAGTCGAGCATGTTTTGAGTAACGGCTTTGGTTTTGCCAAACAATTTGTGGAACGCTCGGGTGGCATCTTTAGCTGACAGCTTCGGTTGTCTTAGGCCAATAGAGTTGACCCATAAGACTTTGTGTTGCTTAGCAAGGTGACGCACTAAATGTTGAGTTGATGACGGTAGGCCGCCAAAGTCTTCACCAAATACGATTAAATCACGCATGGTCACCTCCATGAGTCTCTAATGAATCGAATACATCGGATTCAGTCACTTCAACGGATTTAATCTGTCCGACTACTCGAGCTGGGTTACCACCTGCGATTGCGAAGGCCGGGATATTCTTTGTTACTACGCTGCCTGCGGCTATAACGGCACCTTCGCCGATAGTTACGCCGCCTTTTACAGTTACATTGGTTCCCAACCAAACGTCAGGTTCAAGAATGATGTCGCCGATTTGCTGAGGGTCATCACCTTCACCTTGCGCTCGACGTTTTGCATCTAGCGGGTGACCAGAGTATCCAAATAGAAACGCGCCGCCAGCGATTCGTACGTTGTCAGAGATAACGACTTTACCGCCAACAGCGATAGTCGACTGCCAACCGATGTCGACGTTGTTGCCAATCGATAATAGTGGGTGTTCCAAGCCTTCAAGTGGCTGAGTACAACCAGAGAATGTCGTGTGGCCAGAGATACGGCAGTTATCGCCAATCGAAATTTGCACCGGACCGCTGACGAAAGGCAGACCACCATACAAATACAGGCGCTTGCCACATTGAGCCACACGACCTTTGAAAGCCGGTGTCCAGTAGAAGAATCGCGTCAAGCCAGAAACCAAACTTACCACTAGCTTGTGCGCTTGATAGAGGCAACGATTAAGTATTTGAGGGGTAGGTAGCTCTGCGCTTCTGATGTCTTTCAAAATGAAAAACACATTTCTAATTCGAGAATTAGGATGAAACTTAAGCCAATGTTTGAATTGATGTATAGATACTGACGTCATAATGAAAATCCTCTATTTTGTTATATAGAAGTACTTTCATATACTGTGCCATTTAATAAATATAATATTTTCAACGAGTTAAAATGTGGGTTTTAGGTTTTCTCATTTTGACAGGCAGTTTGAGATACGTTTGAGACGCAAACTGTGAGCGCTGCGAGGATATAAATCGGCCAGTTGAAGCCTTGAGTCAAAAACGTACCCGACACGATTGTTCCAATCAGACCTGCATAGATCGCATAGGCGACCGCATTTAGTTCAGGTGCGATTTCTGTGGTTGAGTTTTTTAATCTGGTGAGTGTGGATCGGGAGGTTTTGATCAAAGAAACGATAAGGCAGACAAAAATGATAAGACCAATGAAGCCAGTCTCTGCTAACACACCAAACCACGTACTGTGAACGGCGTGATTCAGTCCGTCCCAGTGCGAACTGTAAAAGAAGTAATTCGAGAAGAAGTTGTTCAACCCTACGCCAGTCAGTGGATTCTCAACCGCCATTTTTACTGCCGCTTCCCAGGCATATATTCGACCCATTGCAGATTCATCGATACCTTGTTCAGCGGCACCACCAGAAGCTCTGTCTGAGATCCCAGCAACTAAATAGAGCGCCACGGCCGCGATGGTTCCTACGGAGATTAACAGGACTTTAGAACGAACTAGTTTCCACGCAAAAATACCAATCACCGCAATACAACCCAGTAATCCGCCACGGCTTTGAGTCGCAATAATGGCGGCGAGCAGTAACAAACAGACTAACCCGCTGATTAAACGTTTGGACCGTGAGATGCCAGATGTGGTGGCTTGGCTTATCGTAAAGGCAAGGGGGAACATCAGTACCAGTGCTAAGTCGTTAGGGTCACCTAACATAGAGCCAAAATCGCGCCCAATAGTTACGCGCGAGCCTTCAACAAGCCCAATACCATTTACTGAGTTGTACACGGCAATAAAACTGACTAAAGCGCCTGCGTAGATAATCGTCATCGCGGTTTTTGCAAGATTTTCCGTGGTGTTTACTAACCAAGTAATCGCCAGCGTCATGACGATTATTTTCCAATAAACACCTTTGAATTCTGCAAATGCTATGGGCCTGTTAGACGCGAAGATAATACCAATGAAAACCAATACCCAAAATATGGCGAGCCAATTTAAACAAGGGTGCCAAAAGATTTTTAGCTCTTTACTGATTAGTGCATGCCAGATCAGAGCGGACAGGGCACCTAATGAAAGCATCAGCGGTATTTTTAACGAATAGAGTTGAGGTATGGCTTCGTGAATTCGGAAAAATGAAAAGACAACGAACAGTAGAACTAGCCAGAATGTCTTGTTTAACACGAATAACCCAGCTAATGGCACAAGAGCGAGCGCTACAATGACAGCAGGGTGAGGCACAAAGTACCAAACAATACCAAGCCCAACACACAAGGTGCTGATAGTGATGATGACTGGCAATCTATTGGCTTCAGGGGTGAGCATTGTAATCTCTATTGCTGAGTAAACTATTCATGGCAGCTCTCTATCGTTATACATTTGAAAGTCGTATCTAATGCGTGATGTTAAAGGTTGCAAAGCGAGTGCCAGTTATGCATTTCATTTAACCAACTGATTTAATGATGGATTATGGAGTAAGAC
>NZ_JBFRSN010000010.1:0-806 GCF_041473595.1 Vibrio sp. 10N.222.46.A1 | reverse complement strand
GGTTCTGTCGCAAATATAGTTAGAGCCGTGACAGACCCATCCTACAGATACAATTATACTGCGAGTGCGTAGAATCGCTCAAAGGCCGTCTGCCCTTCAATATCTATCTGCTCTTGTTTTAACATCGTCCACACTTCTCGCCCATGCAAACTGGCCAAGGCTCCTTCCGTTGACTTCCAACCCAGCGCTTGACGTGTTTTTTGCTTCACCCAACGGTGACTCTGCTCAACGATATTGTTCAGATATTTAATGTCCAAAATCTCTACCAAGGAGAGCATAAAATACCCCGTCAACCAGAGCTGTACATTCATCGAATCAATTGCCGCGTAGTTACTCTTACTTCCGTCTATGACGACTCTGCTTGGTAAACCATTTTGTGCAATCGCCTTATTCAGAAAGGCTTTAGCAGCAGCTTCATCACGGTTAGGGCTAAGATAATAATCGATCACTTTCCCAAATTTATCGACGGCTCGGTAGTAGTAGACCCACTGGCCTTTTACTTTGATGTAGGTTTCATCCATTCGCCACGAGTCAGACACGGGCTTCTTTCTACACCTCGCTTTGTGCTCTAATATTGGCGTAAATTTGATAACCCAACGATTAATCGTGGCGTGATCTACAACGACACCGCGCTCTAATTGAATATCTTCAATTTCACGATAACTGAGTTTATAGGCGAGGTAATAACGTACGGTTTCGAGAATAACTTCAGAGGGGAAGTGGCAGCCTTTAAACATTAAGAATCAGTCTCATGAAGAGAAATTAAGCAAATCTTAACTTAATGACTCAAAGTTTGCGACAGAACC
>NZ_JBFRSN010000009.1:0-2176 GCF_041473595.1 Vibrio sp. 10N.222.46.A1 | reverse complement strand
CTGACGGCTTGATACGCGGTTAAGCATCACCACTTTACTGCTCGATTGTTTGGCTTTATCGGTGAGGGCCAACAATTCATTGGCGCTCATCTTATTGGCGTCATCGATGAGCAAGACATCTTTATTGGTCAGCGGCGTATCGCTTTGCAATAAGCTGTGGGTGGTGTGGCGCTGCTCTTCTGAAAAGAGCTGACCAACCCAAGCGCTGAGTGTTTGACTTTTGCGCTGTACGCTCTCCATGCTATCAGCCTTGGCTTTCACGCTTTGGGAGACCAATTGGACACGTTTACCGCTGTGATTACCTACATTGAGTAGTTGCTGCGCAATATCTTGTGATGAGCCATGCACATTGACCACGTGGAACTGTTTGGTGGAGTGGTACAGGTCGGTCAGTATACGCTGCTGGTTTTCAGAGATAGCGAGCTTGTTGAGCGTGCTGGATTCAACGTGGGTGCGCATGTGATGCGCACGACCTTGGGTGCTGTCGATAAGCGCTTGTTCGTTATCAATTAAGCCTTTGGTGGTGTATTGCCCTTTGTGACTGAGTCCTATCAAGTCGCCCTGCTTAATCATTTCATCCGCGACTTTTTTGATATCAAGGGCGTTGAGTTGCACGCCGCCTTTGGTGAACTCTGAGGCGGTGAGTTCAATGATTTTTTCAAGGTGTAACGCGGTGCTGTATTGCCCTAGATGGTCAATGGCTCTGCTGATGGCGGCTTTGGTTTCACCAAGTGGTGGGGTGTTTTGCGCTTCTTTTACTTGTTGCGCCATGGTGACAAGCTCTGCGGGTTCATACCCTTGCTCTTTTACGGTGCTTTGCCACTGTTTGTTGAGGTTGTCGTTACTCTGGTGGGTTTTGCTTTTACGAGTGTCGAGGGTCGCGACATCTCGCGCGGCGCGAGAGTCAAAGCCTAAATCGAGTGTGCGTTGATCAATTTGCTGTTTGCGAGTGGACGATGCATCAAGAATAGGCTGAGGGACACCGCTGATTTCGAACTGACCGTTGCCGACGCCTCGCGTGGAATAACCGAGGGTTTCTGCCTCCTTAGCTAATTGGCTCTGGTACAAGATACCGTAGTATTTTTGGAAGTTGTAGATGCGCTCGCCTGTGCCGTTAATGACGCCCCCTTTTTGTTTTAAGCTGGTTGATAAAGCGCGTAAATCCCCTTCTTGGTCTCGAGTCATGTTAGCTGCGAGAGCGTGCGAGTGCACTTGCATGTCGTTTTCACGGCTGGTCTTGTGGCGCACGACCGCAAATATCATCGAATCCGTATTTTCGTATTCTTGAACGCCTTTCTTATGAGTGACTTTGACTTGTGCAACGTCTTTTTCAAGCTCTGTTAAGGCGAACTTCACTGCGTTGTTATGCGCTTCTATTAGGCGGGTGTCCCCGCCAATAAGCGCGAGAACACTGATGGATTTAGGCGCAGAAAACGTCAGGTCGAAGCCTGATTTGTGTTTCCCCCTTTTCCCTTTAATAGTTTCATCACCAAGACTGCCTGAGAGGACCGATTCTAAGGTGGCTTGCTCTACGGGTTTGCCAGCCAGTCCCGCTTCGATGGCCAGCTTGCCATGCCAGAAGGTGTTTTCTTCTTGGTCTTTTTCTTTGAGGTAATAGTTATCACCGGCATCTTTTTCTAAAGAGACGTCAGGTAGGTCTTTGGGGGTTTCTTCGCTTAGGTAGTACTTTGCAGCGCCAGAAGCGGATTTAAGAGGGCTGATAGAAAGCATGACGGTGTTCCCTTGTGTAATGCCAATCACCAATGATGGCGATGAATTGAGTGGTGGGTGCTGTTACTGCGGTTACAAAATGATCCCAACACAAGCAAATGAATTGCTAGCGGTTAACGTTCTTTCTTCGTGAATGGTGACGCCATTTTCATCAAGGTGAATGGACGTAATGCCCGCTTTAAATCGGTCTAACGCTATTATTTCTTCCTTGGTTAAATGCTTGCCATGAGTCAGGCATTCTAGACGGTTAAAGCTATATTCATCGGCGGCCATTGCTGGTTTCGAAGAATCAGAATGCTTCATGCACTCATTGCCATACAGCCAATCTTGAGCACACTCTATATTTGGCTCTAACTGGTAAGTCATATGATGGGTGACGCTTGAAAAAGAATGGGACCGGCTTGTCCATTTGTAGCTCACTTGAAAGCAATCAACCTCATCGGGA
>NZ_JBFRSN010000008.1:0-3037 GCF_041473595.1 Vibrio sp. 10N.222.46.A1 | reverse complement strand
AAGTGCGCTTTGGGCTTTGTCTGGTTTGTCGGTGAAGATATCAAGGCGCTCTGTTTTTTCAGTCAGGTCGTTTATCAGGGGCTTAGATAGGGTAAATGCTTTGCCTGACAGTAAAGTATGGGCTTTTGGCTCAATATGGTGGGCGCCGTGAACGTAGTCGTATTGCAGCGGCGCGTCTTTTAGGCTCTCTAAGTTGACGCGCTGCGTTTCCCCTTTGCTCTCAAGCGTGAGGCTTTCTTTGTCAATGTGAGTGACAAGGTAGCTTTGGTTCGCGTCCAAGCCAGCAGGGAAGTGTTTGCCTAGCGTTTGAAGGCGTTCGCCTTGGGCGATATTGAGACTTTGCGGTTTATTGATTTGCATCTTCATGTGCTTAAAGGCGCGACTGGACGGGTCAAAGGTGTGTGATTGTCCATCGCGTTTGCTGAGTGCGGTCATGGTGTTGCTCTCTTTGTCGATACTGGCGATGACAAAACTCTGAGGTTTGTTTTTCTCCCAATGGGTGAGTGTCATGCCTGGTTTGTAGTGTTGAACGAGGGGTTGTTGCGCTTTAGAGAGGTGGTGAGGGGTTTGAGTGAATAGGGTGGTTTCGTGTCTGGCGAGGGCGCCGGTATTTTTGAGCTGGCCCCGTATCGCTTCGGTTAACCGCCGCTGCTCGACGCTGGAAGTGGCAATCACTTGCGTGTTGGCTTTATCGGGGAGGTCGGCGTACACCCGCGCTATCCTATCGGTATCATTGTCATGCAGTTTTACGTTGGTGTTGCTGGCTCGCTTGCCAACCCAAGAATGACTCTCCACATTGCCTTTTTGATACAGCGAGATAGCGTTATTGGCTTTAAATCCCTGACGGCTTGATACGCGATTAAGCATCACCACTTTACTGCTCGATTGTTTGGCTTTAGCGGTGAGGGCCAGCAACTCATTGGCGCTCATCTTATTGGCGTCATCGATGAGCAAGATGTCTTTATTGGTCAGCGGCGTATCGCTTTGCAGTAAGCTATGGGTAGTGTGGCGCTGCTCTGGTGAAAAGAGCTGACCGACCCAGGCGCTGAGTGTTTGACTCTTGCGCTGTACGCTCTCCATGCCCTCAGTCTTGGCTTTCACGCTTTGGGAGACCAATTGGACACGCTTACCGCTGTGATTGCCTACATTGAGTAGCTGCTGCGCAATACCCTGTGATGAGCCGTGTACATTGACCACATGGAACTGTTTGGTGGAGTGGTACAGCTCGGTCAGTATACGCTGCTGGCTTTCAGGGATAGCGAGCTTGTTGAGCGTGTTCGATTCAACGTGGGTGCGCATGTGATGCGCACGACCTTGTGTGCTGTCGATAAGCGCTTGTTCGTTATCAATTAAGCCTTTGGTGGTGTATTGCCCTTTTTGACTGAGTCCTATCAAGTCGCCCTGTTTAATCATTGCATCCGCGACTTTTTTGATATCAAGGGCGTTGAGTTGCACGCCGCCTTTGGTGAACTCTGAGGCGGTGAGTTCAATGATTTTTTCAAGGTGTAACGCAGTGCTGTATTGCCCTAGATGGTCAATGGCTCTGCTGATCGCGGCTTTGGTTTCACCGAGTGGCGGGGTATTTTGCGCTTCCTTTACTTGTTGCGCCATGGTGACAAGCTCTGCGGGGTCATACCCTTGCTCTTTTACGGTGCTTTGCCACTGTTTGTTGAGGCTGTCACTGCTCTGGTAGGTTTTGCTTTTACGAGTATCGAGGTTTGCTACGTCTTTCGCCGCGCGCGAGTCAAAGCCTAAATCGAGTGTGCGTTGGTCAATTTGTTGTTTGCGAGTGGACGACGCATCAAGAATAGGCTGAGGGACACCGCTGATTTCGAACTGACCGTTGCCGACGCCTCGCGTGGAATAACCGAGGGTTTCTGCCTCTTTAGCTAATTGGCTCTGGTACAAGATACCGTAGTATTTTTGGAAGTTGTAAATGCGCTCGCCAGTCCCGTTAATCACGCCCCCTTTTTGTTTTAGGCTGGTTGATAAAGCGCGTAAATCTCCTTCTTTATCGCGCGTCATGTTAGCGGCTAGCGCGTGCGAATGCACTTGCATGTCATTTTCACGGCTGGTCTTATGGCGTACGACTGCAAATAGCATCGAATCCGTATTTTCGTATTCTTGAACGCCTTTCTCATGGGTGACTTTGACTTGTGCTACGTCTTTCTCCAGCTCTGTTAAGGCGAACTTCACGGCGTTATTGTGCGCTTCAATGAGGCGGCTATCTCCGCCAATAAGCGCAAGAACGCTGAGGGATTTGGGCGCAGAAAAGGTCAGGTCGAAGCCCGATTTATGATCATCTCGTTTTCCTTTAATGGTTTCACCGCCAAGACTGCCTGAGAGTACCGATTCTAGGGTGGCTTGCTCTACGGGTTTACCCGCCAGTCCCGCTTCGATGGCCAGCTTGCCATGCCAGAAGGTGTTTTCTTCTTGGTCTTTTTCTTTGAGGTAATAGTTATCGCCCGCGTTTTTTTCTAAAGAGACGTCAGGTAGGTCTTTGGGGTTTTCTTCGCTGAGATAATATTTGGCAGCGCCAGAAGCGGATTTTAATGGGCTAATAGAAAGCATGAGTATTTTCCTTATGCAACGCAAATTGCCGCTAGCAGCAAAACTGAGCGGTGAGTGGAGGTTAAGGGGGAAGTGGAATTAAAAGAGGTGTGGTTACAAAATGATCCCAACACAAGCAAAGGAATTGCTAGCGGTTAACGTTCGTTCTTCGTGAATGATGACGCCATTTTCATCAATGTGAATGGATGTAATGCCCGCTTTAAATCGGTCTAACGCTACAATTTCTTCCTTGGTTAAATGCTTGCCATGAGTCAGGCATTCTAGATGGTTAAAGCTGTATTCATCGGCGGCCATCGCTAGTTTCGAAGAATCAGAATGCTTCATGCACTCATTGCCATACAGCCAATCTTGAGCACACTCTATATTTGGCTCTAACTGGTAAGTCATATGGTGGGTGACGCTTGCAAAAGAATGGGACTGGCTTGTCCATTTGTAGCTCACTTGAAAACAATCAACCTCATCGGGA
>NZ_JBFRSN010000007.1:0-4632 GCF_041473595.1 Vibrio sp. 10N.222.46.A1 | reverse complement strand
ATTTGGTACTTAACAAATGATGGTCTCTATAGACCTGATGTTGAGACAAGTAATTCCCCTTTAGTTCAGTTGGTAGAACGGCGGACTGTTAATCCGTATGTCGCAAGTTCAAGTCTTGCAAGGGGAGCCACATTCAAGAAAGCCAAGTCGAGAGACTTGGCTTTTTTTCGTTTGAATAAAAGTAACGCAATTCAATAACACATCAGTTCAACATTAAATCTTGATCTTCGAGTAAATAGACTACATTCGCCACCCTCAATAGAGTAATTGCTCTTACCTCTGTTTATTCATTTGACAGCGAAAAATGTTCTTTTGGGGACTTTTTTTTCTTCGTAAATTTAATCTTCATCATGTTTTGATACCTTTCTGATACCTGCACTACACGACTTAGCTTAAGATTCGTGAATGATACACCATACTTATTATTAGATCGCTGCACGGGGAAATATGAAATTAAAAACGCAAGCTTATTTATTATCAGGCATCATTTTGATTGCCTTGCTCGCACTTACGGCTACAGGTTTATGGACCTTAAGAGTTGCTAGCAACATAGACAACAAAGCTCGTGTGACGGAGCTATTTAAAAGTGCATACAGCATTCTTACTGAAGTCGAAAAAATGGCTATTGATGGCACTCTAGAAGAACAACAAGCCAAACAGCTTGCCACTCGCCTACTGCGCAACAATATCTATAAAGACAATGAATATGTATATGTTGCTGATGAAGATATGACTTTTGTCGCAACACCTTTAGATCCGCAACTACACGGAACCAGCTTTAATGATTTTAAAGATGGCGATGGAAATAGCGTTGGCCAACTTATTCAGCGAGCACTTGGCAATAGAACAGGACAAATAGTCGAGTACACCTGGACACAAAAACTCCCCGACGGAAGCATTGAGGAAAAACTGTCCATCGCAGAAAAAACACCTCATTGGGGTTGGGTTGTAGGTACAGGTATCGGCTTCAATGAAGTCAACGCAAGGTTTTGGTCAACAGCACAATGGCAACTGATTTTATGTTTGGCTATTGCTGGTGTCATTCTTTCAAGCTTGATTATCTCAATTAAACGTATGCTATCGCTACTTGGCGGTGAACCCAAAGACGTAAGAGAAGCAGTACAAGCTGTCGCAGAAGGAAAAATTCAAACATCGTTTGAGACTCAAGCTGAGCAAGGCAGTATCTATCACGCTGTACAACAAATGAGTCAATCACTGGCAGAGTTAGTATCAAACCTTAACTCTTCAATGCTAGCGTTAAGAGGCGAATTACAGCGCGTGGAAGATCGTGCAGGTTCTATCGCTCAACTTACTGAAACTCAGCAACAATCAACTGAAATGATCGCAACAGCAATGACTGAGATGGCGTCTTCAGCAAATAATGTTGCCGATTCAGCTGGCGATACAGCTCGTAACACCGACGAGGCAGACAAACAAAGCCAACATACTCAGCTCCTAATCCACAACACAGTAGATAACATTCAAGGCCTAGCAGGACAATTAGGTACAGCCAGTGAAGCTGTCGCTAACCTAGATAACGACGTAAACAATATTGTTAAGGTATTGGACGTTATAGGTGATATTGCAGAACAAACTAACCTATTAGCACTTAACGCTGCTATTGAGGCTGCGCGAGCGGGTGAACAAGGTCGTGGATTTGCAGTAGTGGCGGATGAGGTACGAAATCTTGCTGGTCGAACGCAATCGAGCACCAAAGAGATTCAGTTAATGATCAATAATCTTCAAGAAGGTTCCCGTAACGCCATTCAAACAATGAATGTGTGTGCGGCAACGAGTGAAAGTACTGTAGCAGAGTCTCAGAATGCCTCTGAAGCGCTACAACAGATTGTGATTGCATTAGAGTCTATATCATCAATGAGCCATCAAATCGCAACAGCAGCCGCTGAGCAGACTCAGGTAAGCGATGATATATCGAAGCGTATCAATATGATTGAAGAAAGTGGCAACCAACTGAGCGATGTCGTAACGGAAAGCCATAACAGTACTCAAACTTTAGCTTCCCTTTCTAACGAATTAGAGACTTGGGTAAATAGGTTTGAAGTAAAACACTAAACTCTCGAGAAAAACCTTTAATATAAAAGCACGTTTTCATACGTGCTTTTTTTATTTCAGCGCTCATTCAAAGCAGTTAACCGTAGTTTTGCCATCTTTTAAGGCATGCTAGACCTAGGTTTTTCTACCCAAACGAACAAAAACAACCCACTAAGTATAGAAAAACATCAAACAATACTTTTTTTGCAATTTAATGTTGACCCAGAACGCGAAAACACGTTTAATACACCTCGTCGCCCGGATAGCTCAGTCGGTAGAGCAGAGGATTGAAAATCCTCGTGTCGGTGGTTCGATTCCGCCTCCGGGCACCACAATTTATTTGTTGGTGTCCTTGACAACAACAGTAAAGCACAAAGAAATATCATGTGCCGACTTAGCTCAGTAGGTAGAGCAACTGACTTGTAATCAGTAGGTCACCAGTTCGACTCCGGTAGTCGGCACCATTTCTTTAAAGCTTTAAGAATAATTCCCCTTTAGTTCAGTTGGTAGAACGGCGGACTGTTAATCCGTATGTCGCAAGTTCAAGTCTTGCAAGGGGAGCCAAGTTAATCATTAAGCGTAAGCTTCTTGATACATGATGCCGACTTAGCTCAGTAGGTAGAGCAACTGACTTGTAATCAGTAGGTCACCAGTTCGATTCCGGTAGTCGGCACCATTCTCTTGATTAGAGATAAAACAATCAATTCCCCTTTAGTTCAGTTGGTAGAACGGCGGACTGTTAATCCGTATGTCGCAAGTTCAAGTCTTGCAAGGGGAGCCAATTAAAGAAAGCCGCATCATTGATGCGGCTTTTTTGCATCTAAAGATCCTAGCGTACCTCCATCCCCCTCACCTTTCTAATCGCTCATTCAGTACAGAAACTCTCAGTCTTAATTTTCTTGTAAAACAATTAGGCTTTACTCTTTTGATTTAGCTTTAATCGCCCAACGACATGTCGAAACCTTTCTAGCGAGCTTGCTACTTGTGTTATCTAAGAGTGAACCAACTAAGCGCCAGAATGGCTCTGTTGATGACTTAACCTGGGTGATATACAGTTTCACTCTTTATCGAAACTATCCACTATAATAGCCCCCATAGACGCGGGCATTGATATAACAATGACACGTTTAAACGAGACTATTGGATCGCTTAATAGAGGCAACTTATCCAAACATGTCAGGACCAAAGCAACTACCAACGCCGTCATAGCATAAGCAATAACAATTCTGAAAATAAACACCGGCATGCGCGCAACAACATTTTTTTGAAAGACACTTTCATAAGTATAAAAGCCTAAGAACACAGCTGATAATAAAAATAGCAGCAACAGATTAGCAGTAGGCAAAGTCTCCCCTAACTTCCAGGCTTCTTCGGAAAAAGAAATCGGTACAGCCAAAGCAAAAGATCCTACAAAGATCTGACTGGCATCTTCAAAGTTAAAGCTTAATTTCATAGTTCGCCCCATTAGCTTTTAAGGCTTTATCTATTTGTTAAAATAATCACTAAAATATCACCCGATGATCTTTTTTTGAGTCTATTCTTACCAAGTGAACGATAACGCCCTTCTAGCTTAATATTAGTCGCAATAGCCAAAACATAGCTTGAATTAACCAGCAAGAAATCAATATGTTCAGAGTAAAGTGGTCAACATAACTAATTCATATCGAGTCAACAAACACATCAGAGTAGAAAAGAGACCGGTAAACATCTCCTAAGATACCTGAACCTAGAGCCAGAGAGTCTCGATCTGATTGGATAATAAATATCACTGCACGAATACGAGAAATTCTCTATTTCTTAGCATATGTATCCCACCGGCACCAATTTGGGCCCTTAATCTAGCGACTTTCTCCTTCAACCTGAAATATAGTCCAATTCCCCTTTGAGATACTTTTCAAACAGGGTGCTCAATACAATTAAGAGTGGTTTAAGCTTAATGAATAACAAGAGGATGAAGTCACCTCATTAAGGGCTATAGCGCTCTTAGCAGAAACATCCATGATCGATTCCTAATTACACATCAGAAGTACCCTCTAGATTCACAGAGAAAAACAGAAGTCAGGTATCGTAGACGAAGGGCTGTTAACTAATACTAAAGTGCACTCGCTTGATAAAGCAAACATCTGCGAACGCAGGGCACATAGGATGAGTTGTAAGCCTTATATAACTTCGATATTGAATGGATACAGCTGAGTCAGAACAGTCTCATTAACCTGACTTACAACGTCGCATAGCTCGAGTATTTGAGTGCTAAGCTTAAAGCTATATGCGTTTGTGAAACACATGCTCGTTTCAAATAACAACTGGTGTAGAAAATACAAATAAAAAGACTCTAATCGTAGAGTTAGACTTTCTAATAAATAACAGAATAATGGGACACGTTAACTAGGCGTCATGGGTTACGCGCAAACCTTGTGTAAAAGTCATTCAATGGAAGGGCGAACACTATAATTTAGATGCAAAAAGCCCCGCGATTTCTAGCGAGACTTCTTATAAATGGTGGAGTGCTTGGGGTCGCAGGCGACCGGGACTCGTTGCTCGAAGACAAAATTATCGTATCCAGAAACGACGAAAGCCTAG
>NZ_JBFRSN010000006.1:0-16902 GCF_041473595.1 Vibrio sp. 10N.222.46.A1 | reverse complement strand
ATGATGTATAGCGCTTCTTCGCTACCTGATATCGGATGCTTGGCTGCGTAGAGGTACTGACCTGACTCGCTGTTCGATGAAAGCTCGTAGTGTTCATAAATTGCATCGTTATCAAATGCTTTCCAATCAAAAGCTTGTTGGAACTTAGTGGGCAGTTCCGAATAACTTAGAAAGGCTTGGAATGTCGGGTTTTGATAGTCTGGTAATTGCCCTGTTTCGATGTATTGTTGCTCTGCGACTTCCAACTCATATAAGAATCCATATTTTGCCGATTCATTGAGACCGATGTGATAGCTCTGAGACACCATCAAGCTGTAGATGGCTGTGAGTAATACGACGATGCCAAATAAGTAGAGGTAGATATCACGCTTGATACTGACTCGGTTCATGTTTGCCTGTTTCATGATGACTCCCCATGTAAGACAACACCAATCCCATGAACCGTGTGGATTAGCTTTGAATCAAAGGGCGCATCAACCACTTGTCGAAGCTTAAACAGGTGCGCTTTCATGCTATCAGAGCTTGGCATTTCGTCTTCCCATGCTTCCTCAAGCTTGGCTTTGCTCACCACGTTAGGGCTGTTTCGCACTAACATTACGAGCATTCGCCAACATACTGGCGAGAGCTTCAATAGCTTGCCGTCTCTAATGGCTTGGTGCTTGTCCAGGTCCAGTTTGAGGTCTGCCACGGACAATGAAGTCACTGAACCTTGAGAACGACGCACTAATGCCATCAACCGTACTTTCAGTTCTTCCATCGCAAAAGGCTTCACTAGATAGTCATCCGAACCTACTTCGAACCCCGCGATCTTGTCCTGTAGCGTGTCTCTTGCGGTCAACATTAGGATCGGTGTCGTGACACCTTGTTGGCGAAGTGATTGGCAGACATCAAGCCCGTCCATTTTCGGCATGTTGATGTCCGTCAAAATGATGTCATAACGCCCCTCTAACGCAAGGTTGAGCCCTGCGCAGCCATTGTAGGCAAAATCGAATTCGAAACCGTCGAGTTCCATATAGTCTGCAATGGCTTCTGCCAAGTCACTGTCGTCTTCAATCAGCAGGGCGTTAATGCTCATAAGTGTCCTTACTTTGTTTCTCGTTCTCTTTTCCAAGCCCAAATAGGCGGCTGAATAAGAAGCTGTAGTCGATAATTCCAATTTGGCGCATGCCATAACTGTTGGCACAGTTTAACGTAGCCGTGGAAATATACCTTAAATGGGTTCACAGAGTTGATTCTCGGGAACACGCCATATCTGACTTCTTCCTCTTCTTTAGCGAAGGTACCGAACATCTTGTCCCAAATAATGAAGATGCCTGCATAGTTCTTATCAAGATACTGCTTGTTGGTTGCGTGATGCACTCGGTGGTGTGAAGGCGTATTAAATACCGCTTCAACTGGGCGAGGCAAGCGTTTAACGGTTTCAGAGTGCAGCAGTGTTTGAAACAGTTGAACAAAGGTTTCACACATCAGAACCACAAACGGATTAAAGCCGAGCAGAATTAACGGCAAGTGGAAGAAGAACGGGAAGAACCAATCCAAAGGCCCAAAGCGGTAAGCGACCGAGATATTAAAGTAAGGCGAGCTATGGTGAACTGAGTGCGTTCCCCATGCTAAACCGTTGCTGTGCAAGAATCGGTGCTCCCAGTAGTACGCGAGATCGGCCAAGATCAAGCAACCCAGAATTGTCCAACCGGATATCGGTAGTTGAGTTAGGCTGAAATTCTCGTAGGCGTAAACAAACGCGCCGACATAGGCTAACCCGACAAAGAAAACGGTAACCAACAAGAAGAACAGAGTGACTAAGTTAGTCGCGCTGTCTCCCAACATATTCCAGCTGAGTTTTTTCTTAAAGGCATAGCGGATAAGCTCAAAGATAAACAGAGCCAGAGCAAGCAGCAGAAAATTATCATCTACCCAAGTTTCGGTTAGGATGATGCTCGTTTCTGTGAATGTTTGAGAGAGAAAATTCCCAATGCTATCCATAGTGAAATTCATAACTAAATCCTTTACTGATTGTTCTTATAATAGACGTATAACTCACTAGAATCTGGCAAACCATGCTGGTTCAGCTGGTGATGTTCTATAACCATATCCACTTCTTTTAGAATCGCGATACCTTCCCAAGCATGTGCTAGTTCTTGTTCAGTATGTTCGCCTTTACCTAGCAGAAGGGTGCCTTTGGATTTGCTTGGAATCTTAATTAATGGTTTTTTTTTATTTAATTTTGATTGCTGAGTCGGGAAGCCAATGGTGACAGTAGCCGTGCTGAAGTCGGAACTGATGTCCTGATAGATCACGACCACTTTCTGTTGCTGTGCGATCTCCTCATCTTTTGCTTCCAGGTTTTGGTAGAAATCGACCCACAGTTCAGGCACGTCCTCTAAAGGGATAGTCTTGCTCAAACCTTGCAGGTAAGTGGTATTTACAGTCGCCTGTTGTTTGACCTCTACGGACTTGTTTTTTGGCTGTTTGTCGATTGATGACTTGTTCGTTGATAACTCAGCGATTGGCTGCTCCGTCGATGCATCCGCAATCGCAGGCTGAATATGTAATAGCCCCCAGACAACACCAGTAATACCGACTGTCGTGAGTAATGAAGCGAATAATTTCATGCTCTTTCCTTGTTGTTCATTTTTCTTATCAAGGACAATAAAGGAGGCGAGGTAAACAAAAGGTAACCGAGCTAGTGACTAAGCGAGTCTGTCGTCTAATTTGTTAATACAGCAATTTGGGACACTTTTTTCCATGTTGGATTGGTAATACTGGCGCCATATTCATTTATGGGCTCAATAATGCTATTCAAACATCCCATCTCTCTGCTGACGATTATTCGGCTTAATCCATTAAAGGTCGCCGCGACTTGGTTAATGGTATTGGCTGAAAACGTGATGTTTATTCTGCTGCCACTGTTTATTGGTCACGCCATAGACGGAGTGCTAAACCAAAGCTTTCAGCCTTTGATGATGTTGGCACTGATTCTTTTTGTACTGGTGATCATCAGTGTCGTTCGCCGTTTTTACGATACCCGTGTGTATGGTGCTATTCGCGTAAAACTGGCAAACCTTGTTGAGCGTAACCTGCGCGGTTTGTCTATTTCGACCAAAGACGCCCGGCTAACCATGTCTCGTGAGCTGGTTGATTTCCTAGAAGATGATTTGCCTACTTTGATGACCGCGATAGTTCAGCTGGTCGCGACGGTGGTTATCCTCTCAACGTTTCACTTCTCATTGGCACTTTGCATGTTGTTTGCAGGGCTGTCGATTCTGGTTATCTACGGCGTATTCCACCGAACCTTTACACGACTCAATGGCCAATTTAACGACCAAGTTGAACAGCAGGTGAAACTACTGAGTGGTGTTCGCTTGTCAGCACTTCGTTGGCATTTTGAGCGCTTAAAACAGTGTGAAATCAAGCTTTCAGATACGGAAGCTGTTGTCTATGGGCTGATTTTTATCGTGTTGTTTGGCGCGGTCATCGGCAATTTATGGATGGTGAGTCAGCTTATCGAACCGACCGCTGGTCAAGTGTTCTCCATCGTTACTTATTCACTCGAGTTTGTTGAAACCGCAGTGATGCTACCAATCACGCTACAAACCCTTTCTCGTCTCACTGAAATCAGTCAGCGCCTTAATCACACCGCCACTCAACAGGTTACCAAGGAGATACCTCATGAAATTTAAAAAGCCACTTTCTGTATTAGTCGGTTGCGCAGCCATCTTTATCGCGTTGGTTGTTGTTGATGAATTGGAACCTGAAGCTACCCAGCCAGTGAAGAAAGAAGCCGTCCTTGCCCCAGTTTCAGTGTTAGAGGTGACACCATCACAGCATCAATCGACGTTAACGGTATTAGGTGTAACTGCTGCGCGTTGGCCTGTGCAGTTGAAAGCATCCAGTAGCGCACAGTTGAAATGGCTAGATGAAAGCGTTGAACCGGGGAATTTGGTTAACAAAGGCGATGTGTTAGCAAGGTTAGATACTAGCGCGGTTGATGCGAACTTGGCTCAGGCGTTGAGCTCATTGAAACAAGCAGAATTAGAATTGAAGCAAGCTAAGCATGAGCAAACGGTCGCGTTAAAAATGCTGAACCCGAAAACGAGTTCGTCTTTTGCTCGTAGAGAGCCTCAATTACTTGTAGCGAAAGCTAACCTACAACAAGCGAAACAGGCTTACCTGAGTGCACAGAAGTTGTTGGACGAATCAGTGATTACTGCGCCCTTTAATGCGGTGATCATGAAACGCCATATCAGTCCGAGAGAGTGGATAGAGGCGGGGCAAGTGACCTTTGAATTGGCTGCCAGTGATTCGATTGATATTGAGTTGCCGATTTCTGAAATGCATTGGCAACAAGTTCAAGCAGCCCTTACTGAGCCGAGTATCACAGTGGTGAACCGCTCTGGGGAGCAGTGGTCTGCAAAGGTGCGCTATGTGTCGCCGCAAGTTGACTCGGTCACTCGCCAAAGACAAGTCGTGTTGTCGGTTGAGGCGCCTTATCAAAGCAAGCCAAGATTGTTTCCAAATCAACAGGTTCAGGCTGTGGTTAATCTGGGGCTGAAGGATAACGTAGTCAGCGTGCCTTTAAGTGCGATGACACGAGACGGATATGTGTGGACGTTAGACACCAATGATCGTCTACGTAAAGAGTCGGTAACGCTTATTGGGCAAGGCAGCCAAGAGCTTGATATTCGCTTCAATGATCGCAGTGATAAGGCTCGTCGCGTGGTGCAGTATCCGCTTTCTTCGATGTTAATCGGCAAACAAGTCGCGCCTAGGTTCAATGGAATCCATTCTGAAGCTATGCTCGTGGGTAAATCTGATGTCACACAGATTAAGGAATCAAACCAATGAGTTGGATGACAAAATGGTTTATCAATAACCCTGTTGCTGCCAATTTGTTGATGATGGCGATTGTTATCAGTGGTGTGCTTGCGTTCGGACAATTGCGTGTCGAGTCGTTTCCACAAATCGCACCGTCTTCCATCAGTATCAGCGTTACTTACCCTGGCGGTACCGCGCAACAGATCGATGAGAGTGTTACGCAGAGAATCGAAGAGTCAATCAGCGGTATTGCAGGCATCAAACAGATCACCAGTCAGTCTAGTGCTGGGGTTTCTCAGGTCATGGTCCGTAAAACCAGTAGCACAGATTTAGACAAGCTGTTGGATGACATTCGTAATCAAGTTAACGCCATCAATGGCTTTCCCGTGCAAGCGGAAAGGCCGCAAGTCGTGCGAAACGAATTTACTAATTTAGCCGCGTTCGTGGTGGTGTCTGGGCCGAGAACCGATGACGAACTGCAACCCATCGCCAAGCAACTTGAACAAGCGCTAAAGAAGAATCCGCGTATCTCGAAGGTATCAAATTGGGGAACTCGCCCATCTCAATTGGTTATCGAGCCAGATCCAGACCAACTGAAAGCGTTAGGGTTGGGCTTAGAAGATCTCGCAGAGCTCGTTGAGCAGCGTTCACTTGAGACTCGTAGCGGTGAGCTGATTAGTGACAAAGGCCGAATGGTGATTCGTGGTGACGGATACGCCGATGATCTACAGAAGTTGAATCAGCTTGTTGTGATTTCAGGAAGCAACGGGAAAATACTACTGGGAGACATCGCCAAGTTAAGTCGTGGCTACCAATACAGTGGTTCTATCGTGCGTAACAACGGCTCTAACGCCATCGCATTATTGGTCAGCACGAGCCAAACCGACAATCTGCTTAAAGTCAGCGAAGCGATCAGTGAAACACTGGATGCGCAACGTGCAATTTTGCCGTCGGATATTGAGTTAAATACCATGGCTGACATGGCGCCTTACATTGAAGAGCAGCTATTTCGTTTGAGTGAGAATGCATGGCAAGGCTTATTGATCGTCGTAGTTCTACTTGGGATCTTTCTTGAAATCAGGCTCGCCTTTTGGGTCGCGATGGGCATTCCAATTGCGCTCACTGGAACGTTGGCAGCAATGCAGTTGTTCAACTACAGCATCAACGACATCACTCTATTTGGGTTTATCTTGGTTCTCGGTGTGCTGGTGGACGATGCAGTTGTTGTAGGTGAAGCGATACATGAAAAAAGGACGGGGAACGTCGGTTATTCTCCTAATATCAATGGTTTCTCAAATATAAACAGCCCCTCTGATATAAATGGAAAGACAGCCGCTTGGCAGGGCGTTAACTCAGTATCAGTGGCTACCGTGTTTGGTGTGCTGACAACCATCGCTGCGTTTTCTCCAATGTTATGGATTAACAATGAGTTAGCTAAAGTACTTGCTGGGTTTTCGGCTGTGGTGATCTTCGCTTTGATCTTCTCGCTGATTGAAAGCAAATTTATTCTACCGTCACACTTGGCTCAGCTCTCTGTGAAAAAACCATCGACCAGTATTTTTGCCAAGGTTCAGAATGCGGCTCAAGGCGGCTTGCAGTGGTTCAATCTCAACATTTATAAGCCAATTTTGGAATTTGCACTTGGCTACAAGGTGGCGTCTTTGCTTGGGTTTGTGGCAGTTATCTCACTGGCTTATGGCATGTGGTCGAATGGTGCGATTCGTAGTGCGTTGTTCCCTGAAATTCCGGGGCGTTACATCTCTGCCGTGATTGAGCTAGAGGATGGTGCGCCTTTGCCACTGCAGCGACAAGCCTTGTTGCAAGTTGAGCAAGCAATGGCACAAGTAGAAAAAGGCTTGATGGACGATTACCCATTACAGGAAAAGCCTGTTGTGAACCTGCTTGCTTGGTCTGATGGCTATGGCGAAATCGAAGTCACAGCTGAGCTTACTAACGAATCTTTAAGCTCACTGCCGGGTAATTTATTGTTGAAGCGATGGAGAGAAAACACAGGCCAAATAGAAGGGGCTTATTCAGTTAAGTTCAGCGCCGCAGAGGAGCCTGCTGGCGGAACATTCTTAACGATCTCTTCCAATGATCGTGAGCTTGCTTCTCTAGTTAGTGAGGAGCTAGCGGATACTTTGGCTTCGTTGAAAGGCGTATCGGATGTCTACGACGATGGTCAGGATGGTTTACCGCAAGTTCGATTGGTGTTGAATCAATATGGTCAGCAACTTGGGTTAACTCAAGCGAAACTGGCTAAGTTAGCAGGAGAAGCGTTTGGCGAAAGAGAAGTGCATCGCTTGTTAGAAAACGGGCAAGAGACCAAGGTGCTGCTGCAGTATCCAAGAGATGAGCGCAGAACCTTAGCTCAGCTACAACAGGCTCTTATCATGTTACCTAATGGCGGAAGTGTGATGATGGGGGATATTGCTGAGTTTCGTCATGAGCAAGAACCGCAAGTGGTTTACCGCCGCGACCGAGAGCAAGTGATCAACCTGTATTGGAAGCAGAACCGAGACTTGCAATCACCGGAGAAAACACGTGAGCAACTTGAAGATACAATTGAATCTCTGCACTTACAGTTTCCAAGTGTGACGATAAAAGCGGGCGGCGAATTTGAAGAGATAGGGGAAGTGTCGAACGGCTTCAAATCAGCGATGATACTAACGCTCATCATGATCTACATTTTGTTGGCGGTGCCTTTGAAGTCCTACTGGCAGCCGCTGATTATCATGGTAGTGATCCCGTTTGGTTTTGCGGGCGCGATTTTTGGTCACTACTTGATGGACTTACCTATCAGTATTCTTTCGTTGTTTGGAATGATGGCCATGACAGGCATCGTGATTAATGACTCGTTAGTGTTGATCACGCGCTTTAATAGTGAATACCGCCAAGGGGTGCCGTTACAGCAAGCGTTAGTCATTGCGGGTACTAGCCGCTTGAGGGCGATTTTCTTGACCACCATTACAACGGTGTGTGGATTGTTGCCATTGCTAAGCGAAACCGCAGAGCAGGCGCAATACTTGAAACCAGCGGCAGTATCTTTGGTGTTTGGTGAGCTGTTTGCCACTGCGGTAACTCTGATTTTGATTCCCGTGTTGCTTGGCCTGTTTTGCCGCAAGCCCCCGCTAGTTGAAAATCTAATTGAAAAAGAAGCGGACGAACAAGATTCATTAGAAGAACTCACTTTGGAGCGCTCGTGATTGATTTTATAAAGGACAAAGACGATAGTGAAGCCAAGCTGTCCAATTCAGCGAAGCTAACCGACAGTAAGACTCAAGCCAATGTACCAGAGACCTAAGACTGTATGACGCAAGAGAATAAACCTGCTTTGCATTTAGAACCAGCTTTTAAACTGGTGCCTGAGATTACATTGATTGAATCTTTGCCAGAGCACCTTCAAAAACGCTTTACGCATGCATTGACCTTGATGCATGAAGAGTGGGGTGAGCGTCGTACGTGGGAAGAAATTGCAACAGAGAGCGCGATTTCGCCTTATCACTTTCATCGTCAGTTTACCGAGTTGTTTAATGAAACTCCTGGCCAGTATCTAAGCCGTGTTCGGTTACAAATCGCGGTCGGTTTGTTGATCAATGATGAGCCGTGGAGCGTGATTGAAATTGCTCAGTATTGTGGCTACTCATCGTCACAGTCATTAGGTAAGGCGCTCAAGCGTGAGCTCGGTGTTACAGCAAAACATATTCGAGAAATGGGCTATAACGCGACACCTAAGGAAACGGCAGAATTCATCCAGAAATTAGCACATCCAGGTGTGCAGTCTTCTATGGAGAAAGAGCTAGTTAAGTCTATGCCGATCGAGCTAGTTTGGTATCCAGAACGCGGCATGCAAAAGCTTAAGTTGGAAGATCCTGATTGGGACACGGTATTTGAAATCTATGGTCAGAAGTCGACTCACTTGATGGGCACTACGCCGATCAAGCAAATGAATAATAAATGGGACGACATCGACGCTGAAATTGGAAATTGGCAAGTCGCGAAAGATCGTTATGATATGACCATTCCTGAAGGCTACTACTTATGCAGCGACGTTTATCTGGTTTCAGATGTGGCGTACAGCACAGCGTTAGAAGCTCTGTTTAAGGCGGTTGAGCAACAAGGTTTGAAGTTAGATGTGCAAGGTTATTTGGTAGAGATGATTCGTCAGATCGATATGGATGATGTTGAAGGCGTGACCTTCTCATTCCAGTTGCCCATCTTAACGACCCAAGACAACGAATAATAAAAAGGCTCCTCAATTGAGGAGCCTTTTGCTTTACCAAGGAACAGTTTTACCAAGGAACAGTTTTAACAAGGGACTGTTTTATCAAGAGCCTCTGTTCGTCAGCCTTAACCGCTAAACAGAGTAGGGGGATTAAGCCTCTGCAGTCACTTTAGAATCGCTCATCTTTTTAAGAGCTGCGTAACCAAAACCTGTTACCGCTGTACCTGCTGCAATCGCCACTAGATACATAAGAACTGGAGAGATAGCGCCAGGAATTAGCAGTACGAACAAGCCGCCGTGTGGAGCCATTAGTTGTGCACCAAACATCATTGATAGAGCGCCCGTTAGTGCGCCACCTGCCATACATGCTGGGATAACACGCATTGGGTCTTTCGCTGCGAATGGGATTGCACCTTCAGAGATGAAACATAGCCCAAGAACGAATGATGCTTTACCTGCTTCGCGCTCGCCTGCTTCAAACTTGTCTTTCACTAGGAAAGTTGCAAGGCCCATACCTAGAGCCGGAACCATACCTGCTGCCATGATTGCTGCCATTGGTGCGTAAGTTTGTGAAGCCAATAGACCAACACCGAACGTGTAAGCCGCTTTGTTTACTGGACCACCAAGGTCGAAACACATCATTGCGCCTAGAATCACACCCAGAAGAATCGCATTAGACGTTCCCATGTTGTTTAGGAAGTCTGTCATTGCGCTCATCACGCCTGAAACTGGACCACCAACGATGTAAATCATGACCAAACCAGTGAACAAACTCGCGATAAACGGAATGATCAGAATTGGTTTGAGGGCTTCCATGGATTGTGGAAGTTGAACCTTGTCGGCAATGAATTTTGCTGCGTAACCCGCAATGAAACCCGCTGCGATACCACCTAGGAAACCTGCGCCTGTTGAGCTAGCCAACATACCGCCAATTAGACCTGGAGCCAGACCCGGACGGTCAGCAATAGAGAATGCAATGAAACCAGCAAGAACAGGAATCATCAGTGCGAATGCAGAACCACCACCGATAGTCATCAATGCCGCTGCTAATGTGCCTTCTTCTTTGAACGCTTCGATACCGAATACGAAAGACAGTGCGATGATCAAACCACCCGCAACAACCACAGGAAGCATGTGAGATACACCTGTCATTAGGTGCTTGTACACACCTTTCTTCTCATCAGCAGGCGCTGAATTTGAAGACGCTGTGTGCTGGTATGGCTTAGCTTCAGCGAATGCTTTTTCCATCTCTTGCTTTGTTTTCTTCAAAGCAGGACCTGTTGTGGTTTTGTATAGCGCTTTGCCGTTAAAACGATCAAGAGGAACGTCGATGTCGGCAGCGATGATAACAAGATCAGCGTCTGCGATTTCTTGGTCTGTCAGTTGGTTTTTCGCACCTACTGAGCCGCGAGTTTCCACTTTGATCTGGTGACCTAAGCGTTTGCCTTCTGCTTCAAGTGCTTCTGCTGCCATAAAGGTGTGTGCAACGCCAGTCGGGCAAGCGGTAATCGCTACGATCTTTTTGCTGCCTGTACTTGCTGTTGTAGAAGAGTTTGCTGAAGTACCAGTAATTTCCACTGTAGTCTCAACTTGAGAAGCGTCTAATACCGTTGCTTGGGTTACCGCTTTCTCTAGAAATGCTTTTGCATCTGCTGTGCATTCAGAGATAGCTTCTTGGTACACTTTTTTGCCAACAAAGCGCGCTTTATCAACGTTTGTGTTGGCAGCAATAACAACAACGTCGCTGCTGTCGATCGTGTCTTGTGATACTGGAGAGTTAGGTAATACGCTAGATTGACATTCAATAGCGGCGTTCCAACCCAGTGTTTTTGAAGCTTGCTCTAACAAGCCTGCTGCGATGATGCTGTTTGCTACGCCACTTGGGCAAGCTGTGATGATGGTAATATTCATAATAATCCCTTTGTCCTATTTACTTGTGTCTAACTGACTAGTTGGAGCACTAAGCGCCTGTAATTGGATATTTTGTCGTACTGAATCCAGCTCTTGTTGGCTGGTTACCCCCACACCTACCTGTGAAACTGCTAGAGCAGATAGGGCGGTTGCGAATTGAATAAGTTCTGGTTTTGGCATCTGTTGCATGTGGCCCCAACATAGGCCCGCAACTAAGGTGTCACCTGCACCTACCGTGCTCACTACTTGCATGCGCGGTGGTTGAGCGTGTAACCACTCACCTTGGTTAAGCCACATCACACCTTCAGCACCAAGTGACACAACGATGTTATCGATGCCTTTTTCACTTAGGGCTTGGCCTGCGTGTTGGCATTGGTCGCGTGTAGTTAGTTCGGCGTTGAATAACTGAGATAGCTCTTCATCGTTTGGCTTGATCAGCCATGGTTGTGCATCGAGCCCCGCTTTAAGTGCATCACGGCTGCTGTCGAATAACACTTTCTTGCCCATATCGTGAAGTTTCTGAATCCAAGATGCGCATAACATAGGTGAAACGCCTTGAGGTAAGCTGCCTGCAATCACGAAATATTCGTGGTCTTCAGCTAACCCGAATAGAGTGCGCTCAAACTGCTCGATGGCAATCGGTGTTACCGCTACGCCAGGGAAGTTGATATCGCTAACTTGACCACTTTCTTCTACTAACTTCACGTTGATGCGAGTTGCGCCGTCGACACGAATAAAGCGGTCAGTTGCGCCCATCTGTTCGAACAGTTGGCAGAACGGTTCTTCGTTATTGCGACCAAGGAAACCTGTTACGGTGACTTTAGCGCCAAGCTCTGAAAGTACTTTTGCTACGTTTACGCCTTTACCCGCTGCATGCAGTGAGCTTTTGTTCACCAAGCTAACCGAACCTACGTTTAGCACATCGATGCTACCTGTCAGATCTAGAGCAGGGTTTAGGGTTACGGTAACGGCTTTGATTTGTTTATCAGACATATCGATTCCTTAACCTTCGCCAAGGCCAGAAGCGATAGCTTTGCCAATAGACTCAAGTGCTTGTGCTGCGTCATCACCTTCAGCAACAAATTGAAGCTGGTGGCCGTGTTTAACGCCAAGAGCGATTACTTTCATCAAGCTCTTCGCGTTCACTTCTTTTCCGTCGCCATCTAGGTTTGACACGCGGATTGTTGATTCAAACTTCTTCGCTTCAGCGACTAGCATTGCGCCCGGACGAGCGTGTAGGCCGTGTGCGTTTTTGATTTTGAATACTGCGCAGTTGTCGTCGTCTTGAGAAGCTGTAGAAACCGCTTCACCTTTTAGAAGGCCAATGACTTGCGCTGCATCTGCAGTCAACAGTTGTTGTTGCTTACCTTCGAAAACCATCTTGCTTAGGTTTGCCAGAATCGATTGGTGTGCGCTGTTACAAGCGGCGAATGCTACCAATGCTTTAACTGGTGTGCCTTCGTACTCACAATGGTTCGCTGTTGAAACGAAAGATACGCCAGTGCGAGTTACACCTTTGTCGCTGCCCAACAACCATAGGCCTTGGCCTAGGTGAGTTGGTGTTTTTGTCACAAGGTCGGCAACGAATGCGTTGTCTGTGCAACCTGTGTTCTTAAGTAGGCCGCCCGCAACTGCAGACATTTGAATCATGTCGCTTGCAGGGAACAGTAGTTGAACTAAAGAAGCGTCTAGGTCTGCTTCTAGCTGAACTTCGCCATTAAGTAGGGCGATGATTTCGTCTTCTGATTTTGCTTGCTTTAATTTCTCTTCAACACCGTCTGCCGCTAGCACTTTGGTCAGTTGCTTAAGAATGCCTAAGTGCTCATCAGATTTAGCTGCAATACCAATCGCAACGTAAACACGGTTTCCGTTTGCCCAATCAATACCTTCAGGGAAGTGGTGTACCGCAACGCCTGTCTCTTTCACTAGGCCACGAGTGTCAGTCGTTCCATGAGGAATCGCGATACCGTTGCCAAGGAACGTAGAGTTCTGGTTTTCACGGTTCAGCATTCCTTCAACGTAGCCAGAGTCAACTAAGCCTTTGGCTGTTAGGTCGCCTGCAATATTTTGGATTGCTTGGAACTTATCATTGGCCGTTTGGCCTAGAGTGATGTCAGATTTTGATAATTTAAGCATGGTGCCTCTTTAGCGTATCGCTTGAGAATTTGTGTGTCGCTACGATTCCAACTAGAGCAAGAATTAGTGAACTTTACTCTTTGCTTTACTTTAGCTGAATCGGTTCAGCATTCAGTGTAAAAAAATTCAGCAAAGCCAATTTCGATTTTCAAAATAGTTTTGCTGCGTGTCGTTAATTCGGTCTGATTCGTGGATAACGAAAAGCTAAATAACGAAAGCTTATTAACAACAAATGACGCTCGATTCATTCAAAAGGATGATTGAAGTCACTTTTCAGATTTTGCTGAATCCTTTCAGCTTTTATACTGAATCGATTCAGCATATAATTCAACTAATCCAGGGATCAGATCATTCGTTATATGATCCTACGCACAAAATACAGGTCACTCATATGACACTTGATGAAATCGCTAAGTTGGCTGGAGTATCGAAAACCACAGCCAGTTATGTCATCAACGGCAAGGCGCAGAAATACAGAATCAGTGAAAAGACTCAACAGAAAGTCATGGCGGTTGTAGAAGAGTATAATTACCGTCCAGACCACGCCGCTTCGTCGTTGCGCGCTGGTAATAGCCGTTCATTTGGTTTGATTATTCCGGATCTGGAAAACAGCAGTTACGCGCGTTTGGCAAAATTGATAGAGCAGAATTCACGCAAAGTGGGCTACCAGATATTGATTGGTTGTTCTGATGATGATGCTGAAACAGAACGAAAAGTGGCTGAAGCTTTGGTAAGTCGTCGTATTGATGCCTTGCTGGTTGCGAGCTCAATGCCAGACGCCAACGAGTTCTACTTAAAGTTGCAAAACTCAGGAACGCCTGTGATCGCAATTGACCGTCCGTTAGATGATGAGCACTTTGCTTGCGTACTCAGTGAAGATTTCGAAGCCGCATTTGAACTGACGCATTCGATTCTCGATGACAATATTCATAGTGTTGGTTTGATAGGCGCACTTCCTGATCTAAATATCTCACGCGAACGTCACCTAGGTTTTGAAGCTGCGAATAAAGCACATACTCAACAAACAGGGCTCGCAGAAAACAAGCCGATGGTTGTGGGTTATGGTGAGCACTTTGATAGGGAATCTGGGCGAGAGGTTTTTGAGGGTTGGATTGCAAAAGGCACGGTTCCTGATGCGATTGTGACTATGTCTTACACCTTGTTAGAGGGTGTGTTGGATGTAATGGTTGAAAAACCAGAGCTGATTAATCAAGTAAAACTGGCAACCTTTGGTGATAACCGACTGCTCGACTTCTTGCCTTTTAAAGTCCATTCACTGCCGCAGCAGTTTGAAGTAATTGCCGACAGCGCTTTTGCTTTGGCGTTAAATGCATCCGCTAAGCGTTACCAAGCGGGTATTGAACTCGTGCCGAGAAGTTTAGTGAGACGAGGCTAATTCCAGTTAGTTTAAACAAGCTAGGTTAGACTTGGACACTTAGCTCGAACTTGGAGTTAACTCGAACCAAGCAATAAGCCCAACTCTACAATGGCAACAATGCCGAGCAACAAAGCCAACACTTTCCAAAACTGGATTGGGTTTCGGTTTATCAAAGGTTGCTTGGCTTTGCTTTTCACCAAGCTTTGGTTTGGTGTGTAAAGGTCTGCCACAAAATCCCCCAACACTTGATGACGTTCGCTTGGTGATTCGGCACAGGCTTTTTGTAACACCAAATCCACCCAGCTTGGTAAGTCCGCTCGTTTTTGTGTGATGGGTTGGTATTCCCATTGATGGTGGCGAGATTGCTTAAGCGATTGTGCGGTCATTTCAGAGTAGGGCAATTCACCGGTTAGCATCTCATAGCCGATCACAGCGATAGAGAACAGATCAGAGCTGGTGGTCGCGCTGTTATGTTTGATGGTCTCTGGCGCTATGTAATTGACCGCACCTAGTGGAGTGTCGTCTTTGTCTGCGAGCTCTCCCTCTTCAAGTCCTCTGACTAATACAGCGCCAAGGTCGATGATTTTTATCTCACCATCATGTTGAAGCATAATGTTCTCGGGCTTTAAGTCTCGGTGCACCATGTCTGCGCGTTGTAATACTCGAATACCTTGTGTGATTTTTTCTAGTATGTCGCGTACTTCATTGAGTGACGGTTTTGGATTGTCGTACATCCATTGTCTTAGCGTGATGCCTTCTACCCATTCGCAGATTTGATATAAGAATTGCGAGTTCTCTGGCGTAGGGTAGACCTTCATTACTTTCTTATTGTTTAGCAAGATCCCCGCCCATTGTTCATTAAAGAAAGCTCTCAGTTGCGAAGGGCTATCATGATATTGGACGGAAGGGACTTTCAGCACGAACTCGGTTTGTGTCTCTTTCTGCATCACACGATACACATGGCTTCTAGAGCCTGCATACAACACCTCAAGCACCATAAAGTTGTCGATACTTTGCCCGAGCTTTAACGCGGGTGGGATGGCGCGTTTAGCCAGTTTCTCATGGAATTCAATCAGCGAAGGTTTAGGTAGGTGACTGACTTGCACAATCAAGCAGCTCACGTTGTCTGAACTGTTGTGGCTTAAAGCGGTGTTACAGATCGTTTGTGCGGCGTATTCGAAATCCACTTCAGGTCTATCGATGTGTTCTTTGAAAGTATTGGGAGCAACAAATTCATGCACGCCGTCAGAGGTCAGGATAAAGCAGTCCCCTTTCTTGATAGGCAGGGTTTGGTAGTCAACGTTGAGTTGATTATCCATCCCTAAAGCTCGCGTTAGGTAATGCTTCTGCCCCATATTTTTACGGGTGTGGTCGCGGGTAAGCTGGCGTAATTCTCCATCTCTTAGTAAGTAAATGCGACTGTCGCCAACGTGGAATATATGTGCGGTGTTCGATTTGAGTATCACGCTGCTGAACGTCGAAACGAGGGCGTTGTGGTTCACTTGTTGTGCAGGATGAATGTTAGAAACAGACGTGTTGAAGAGCCAAGAATTGAGTGAGGTTAAGACTTTCTGTGCTGAACGCTGAATACTCCAGCTATTTGGAGTGGCGTAATAGTCGTCGATAAATTGCATCACGCTGGTGTGACTGGCTTTCTGGCCGTGTTCACTGCAACTTGCCCCGTCTGCTATGCAGACGACACTGCCTTTCAACTCTTGCTCAGTACGAGTTTTGGGGTGCTTTACAATGATGGCGTCTTGGTTTTCATCACGTATGCCTTTATTCGAATAACCGCCAAACTTAAGCGTTAATTGGTTGTTTGATTCCGGCGTGACGACTTGCCCTTGGCTGAATGAAATTGTCATAACTGGTCTTCTTCTTAACTGGCCGTCTTCTCATTTGCTTGAGAGCACATCTGAGAAAGAACAAAAGCTCTAGCGAATGCAGAGCCTTTGAACGTAGTACCAAAGTGGTGAAACACACCTTGGTACTACTCCCGATTCAATGAGTGGTTAGCTCGATACGTTAATCAAGGTCACGCTACCGTCGTCATTCACTTCAGCAATTTGGCCGTTAGGCTCTTCCATGAACATCAGAGTAACGAAGCCTAGTACTGCTGTTCCTGCAATCACCAAGAAGAAGGTTTGGTAACTTACGAATGAAAGCACAGTTAGGTAAACCACCGCACCCACGTTACCGTAAGCACCTGTCATACCAGCAATCTGACCTGTCATACGACGCTTGATTAGAGGAACTGTTGCAAACACCGCACCTTCACCGGCTTGTACGAAGAAAGAACACGCCATTGCAGCGACAACCGCTAGCCATACAGGCCATGTGCTGTCGACTTGACCCATTGCAAAGTAACCCACAGCAAGACCAATCGTTAGAATAAGCAGTGTTGGTTTACGACCGAATTTATCTGAAATCCAACCAC
>NZ_JBFRSN010000005.1:0-980 GCF_041473595.1 Vibrio sp. 10N.222.46.A1 | reverse complement strand
AGATTTTTCTTCATCACGCCGTGCGCCTCCAAATGCAGCATCAAAACCATGCTTGTCCAGAGCTTGCTTCAAGCCTTGGGTTTTCATGATATCAGTATGTACAGAGCTGCCATGGACAAATGGGCTGATGTCCATCTCTACCCCTTCAGGGTTTTGATGCACAATCAACTTCATACCCACTTTTTCCGCCATATAGTCACGAAACTGAATCATTTCTTTAAACTTCCACGTGGTATCTACGTGCATTAACGGGAACGGAGGCGTCGCTGGCGCAAATGCTTTTTGTGCTAGGTGGAGCATCACCGAAGAATCTTTACCGACAGAATATAGCATTACCGGGTTATCAAACTCAGCGGCAACCTCACGCATGATATGAATAGACTCAGCTTCTAATTGCTTTAGATGAGTCATACGCTCTGAAGAAATATTCATTTCAAAGAAGTCCTTAAATTACAATCCAATAAAGGCAGGTATTGCGATTAACACAATCAAGCCATAAAGCAGGCACATCGGTACGCCTACTTTCACAAAATCTTGCAGCTTATACTGTCCCGCATTAAACACCATCAAGTTAGTTTGGTAACCATATGGGCTAATAAAACTGGCGCTAGCACCAAACGCGACTGCAAGTATATACGCTTGAGGGTTTGCAGATAAACTCGAAGCCAATTCGATTCCAATAGGAAGTACGAGTGCAGCCGCCGCATTGTTAGTGACCAACTCTGTCATTAACCACGCCAACAAATAAACAACAATCAAGCCCGTCAGTGGAGTAAACAAATAATCATATGAATGAACCATTGTTTCTAGCCCACCCAAAGCACCACTATTTGTTAAAGCCTGAGACAAGAGCAGGGCGGAGGATATAATTAACCAAACATTTTTAGGTAAACGCTGCAGAACCTCATTAGCCGTTAAACACCCAGACAACAAAAGTGCACCTAATAATATCAACATCACTTTAAAAAGAGACACAACAC
>NZ_JBFRSN010000004.1:0-50467 GCF_041473595.1 Vibrio sp. 10N.222.46.A1 | reverse complement strand
GGCTAAAATCCAAAAACTCTACGGGATAGAATCGCGCTTAAAAGGTGCGCCTGCCGAAGAGCGAAAAGCAGAGCGTCAAGCACTTGCCAAACCGATACTGGATGAGCTTTACCAATGGATGACAACCCAGAAGGTGATAGGCTCTAGCCCACTGGGCAAAGCGATAAAATACACGCTCGGGCAGTGGTCAAAGCTCACTCGTTATATCGACGATGGCCACTTATCTATCGATAATAATCGCGCTGAACGCGCAATGAAACCGCTGGTTATTGGCAGGAAGAACTGGCTATTCTCTAACACACCAAACGGTGCTGATGCGAGCGCGATGCTTTACAGCATCATCGAGACCGCGAAAGCCAACGGTCTTATCCTCTATGACTACCTAGTCAAGTGCATGAAAGAGTTGGCGAAAGCAGAGCCTGATATCGACGCACTCCTACCTTGGAACTTCAAACACTGACAAGTCGGCCCGTGGGTTCATGGGGCGGATACTAAAAATCTTTTCCTTTCTTACAAATAAAAAAACAGCCAAATGAGAGGCTGTTTTTATGTTTGCACTATGTATATGCAAAGGTATGAGAATTTAGATGTTTACTCTCTACTTTAAAGGGTACCTAATTTGACTAACAAGGTAGACCTGAAAACAACTCATCATCAAGTAAGTCCAATTTATCACTCTTATCTAGACTATCTGCAGTAAGTGATTCGAACTCTACCTCTGTTGTATAAGAGGGTTGAGAGTGTTCAATAATTTCACCGGATAAGGAGTGAGCTTCAAAGGTAAGGGTATTCTTCAATTCGTCACCCATCATTCGCTCAAGCATATTCATTAAACCTGCTTCTGGGGCTACCTCGGTAAATGTATTTAAAGTCCTTAAAGCATTCGTTATAAGTTCCTCAGATGCAGAGCGTTGTTCATCCGACAGCTTACTTAACCTAGTAGCTCGTAGTTGAGTAACGATGGCTGCTAACTTCTTAGCTTCCGTTGCTCTCTGATTTCTATATTTTTTATCTGACGCAGTATTTCGCTTTACGTTCATGGCATTAAATTCAGATGTCTTATCAAAGTCGGACATAAAGGCTGTTTCGTTTGCATCGGCAGATTGATTACGACGTAATGAGTCGGTTTCCACATATATACGCGTCTGCATCAAGTCGACATGGCTTCGACAAGACCAGTAGTATTCTAAACCCGCATTTTTACAGCTTCTTAGAACTCTCAAAAACTCAACGCTATATTGACCATACTCACTGCGTGAAAGACTCTCTACGGAGCGGTTATCTACTACGCAACGAATCAACTTAAAGGCTGTTGTCTCCAGTAAGTAACTATGGGATATCATTAGATCGCAAAGCTTTTTAACCAGAGCACCTTTCACCAGGGAGCGGCCACTCATGTAATTAAGGTGTTTGTTGTTATTAATCTCTGTAAACGTTAACCACTCCTGAATAGACATCGCCTCTTTATTGGCCTCGTATATATACCGGTATTCGTAATGACTTAAATGACCGCGAACGCTTAGCTTGCTGTTGAGTTCCATTGGATTTATAGAATAAATTGAATGTTCAAAAGTGGAGGTTTCAAGGACCTTCATTTCAGATTCCGTGAATGTGTTGATTTTATTTTCACGTTCCGATTTTGCCACCTCCTCATAAAGCATTTCCTTAGCCATGACAAAAGGCCCTACATATTCATAGCTCTCGTCAGCTAGTTGGTTTCGATAAAAATACATAAACACCCCCTAATTCTAATTTCTCTACGTCATCGTATCATTGTCACCAAAGTAAATACGTCGTTTATACATAACCATTTTGGTGAAAGATGTATTTTTACATGATTACATGATATGTGTTGCTATCTAGTCTTACTCATATCGGCTCAAAATCTATTGCTATTCAACATCTCCTCACCACGTCACCTTTCTATTTTGTCGACATCCATCTTTCGCAAGCTCGATCCATCCAATACAGATCTAGATAGCTATCTATTTGCGATCACTCGTTTCATCAAATCCAATTTGAACCTTGCCGTTCTCTTCATCCCAAACCATGTGTGCCTATGAAAGTTGCATTAACTTGTTGGATCAATAACATTACAGATCTACTTGATTACTCACTTTCTGTTGTCCAAATTACCGGTGAATATCAACCTATATTTATGAAGTTTTTCTCCCCCCCCTTTATTGCTATATGAATGTGGCCACAATTCACAGGTATGGCTGGGTTTGTGATGTATTGCTATCAAACGGTATTTAAAATTATGCGATTCACCTCCAGCGAAAGGTGAAATATTGACAGTTATTTGTTAAATCGAAAGTTTGAGTAATGCATTAATTCGCACGAAATGCCCATAAATGCCCCCAAATGACACAAGGTGGCACTAGGATGCAAGCAGGCCACCAATGCATCATGGCGCCAAGTGACACCAAGTGACACCAAGTGACACCATTTGACACCAGAAGGCGCAGTATGGAGCGCTTGGTCCTATAGTGGCACCTTGTATTGATAAGGGTAATTTGAATCTAAGTCGAAAAAATGACCGGAGCAGAGTTCATATCTAATTATAGTGGCATGCATTGTCTTGATATGACACAAGATGCCAGAGGGTTGATTGCCAAAATTCTGGATACTGGCCTGATATCAATCGATATGCGTCCAAACAAAAGAGCTTGCAAGAATACAGGCAGTATTTACCAAGTATGTAATTATACATCGTAAAATTATATGAAATGTATTTTTACATTCAAATGGTGGGGTTTATGTAAAAGTACATCGTGATAGCTTGGGTGGAATAGTGGTCTGTAACGATAGTAGAAGGCTGTGCGTTTGTTTATTTAAATTAGGCAGATTTAGAGGCACCGTTCTTGTCGGAAGAATAATGATTGATAATGCGGAATTGGGTTAGAAAATCGCAACCCAAGCGATATCCTATGTCACGCTTGGGTTTATGAAGTAGGGAGTGAATGTGTTATTTAGTTGGGTTGTTCTGTAATGCTTCTGGCGATAGGTTTTGTGAATGAGATATGTTTTCTATTGCGTGTACAAACAATAATGACTCTGCAAGTTGTAGTTTTACCGATTTGGTTTCAATTTCATAAAAAGGATCGTTCTCATTTCCTGTTAGAGTGGCTTTAATTTTTGCCATCATCATTTTTATATCTCTATCCATTGAGTCGAAGGTTTTGCCCGTATCAATAATGCTTGGAACTTTGTGAGTACTAACGTCAAAGGTATCTATTTCACTTATGCATTTTTTCATGGTGCTAGATCCAACACCACAAACTAGGCTATATATTTCATGCTTTGGTTTGGCTGTAATGTTTATCAGCTTGTTGATTATATCGATCGCCGTTGCCTGGGTCTTTTCGTTCTCACTGCACAACATCTTTTTAGCGAATAGGGCGCTCGATCGTATCGCAAAGTCATACTGGGTCCCTGTTAGCAAAGAGATAGTAGGTAAAGCCATTTTTACAACATCTCCTACAGGAAGTTTTTTGGAGTTTATAGTGTTGAATGCCGTTTTAGGGTTATTCATTACTAGCGAAGAGAATGCATTGTTATCTTGGTTATCTTTTAGCATAACAATATTAAGTTGTTTGTTGCTTCCTATGGTTTCAGTAAAGATAGCTAGCTTAGAAAGCAATCTTGGGTTGGCTATGAACTTTTGTGTGGTAACCCAAGTTAAGTTCTTAGTAGGTAGATTACTCATTTGGCGCAAATGCTGGTGGTTCAATTCTCCAGCTGCAGGTGCGGTGACATTCGTTACATTGGATGAAACTAACTCAATGTATTGGCTAGAGGATTCTGTAATATAAATTTCATCAACGTTTTCAAACATATCTACTTGAGATGGCGGTGGTATCAGTATGGAGTTATGGCTTTCTACGGCATCATTTGGGTAGGTGTCCATAAGATCAAGGTTTTCATCCAAAACTAAGAAGCCAGAACAGTGGAATTGCTTATCAGAACTGTTTTCAGAAACAATAATTGGTAATGAACTTGAGTTGTCTGGTTTGGAAATGGTCATTACCGGTAAATAGTTTGTGTTTGCATAAAATGTGAGCTTGCCATCTTTTAATGTCTTATTTTCTGTAGCAATTCTTTTTATGGTGCTTGAGTCATTAATGAGGTTTACTAATTCAGTTCCATTTCCCGAATCAGTCAGGTAATTGAGCGAGTTTAGACGAGAGCTCATTTCTACGAATGAGTTTGGTAATGATATTTCACTATGTTCGTTGTTTATACGGAAAGGGTTGTAATTGGTTAGTCTATTAAAAAGTTGGTTGGTAAGAGGCAAGCTGCTTACCTTTATGGCCGTACTCCTAGCCTTATCAATTTGCGCCATGTCCTTCATAAGTGCTTCTAGGTCATATCCAGAATATGAACATAGCTTTTCAATGGCCTTGTAAAAAGGTAATTGAAGGTGCTTTGTAAAGACATCAATTGCATCTCCACTTTCATTGCAACCGAAGCAGTGGAATGTACCACCGTCGTTATTAACAACGAGAGAGGGGGTCTTGTCATCATGGAAAGGGCAGCAGGCCTGATATTTATCGTCGGAATTTATTTTTTTTACTTTAGATAGTCCAATCTCTCTTTCTAAAATGTCGATAATATTAACTTTGCTCTTTATTTCATCAATAATGAATGAGGGTATGAAGGCCATAGTTCTCCTCCCTAAGAAATTAACTTTGGATTGTGAGGTTGTGAGTAATTCAGGCTGTGACTCAGCGGAGTTAGTGGGGTGGGTCTATTCGTTTTGAATAATTTGTTATTAGCTTTTGCTGCAGCCTGTTCATCAGGAGTAATTTTTACCTCTTTGAAGGCCTTTATTGAAGTAATAATGTCCTTTTTGAGTATTGTACAGGGTATCGCTTTCTGTTTCAGATTTTCGGATATGTAAGTAGTGAATGTTTCACTTCCCCATATAAGAACAGGTTCCATACCAGGCTTTTGTTTTGTTATATATTTTAACGAAAATGATTTAGCAAGCTCGATATGTTCATGATTAAATGTAATCTGGCCCGATTGAAATTGATTAATAGTTAGGCCGTTCGAGACTTTATGGATTCTTGTCCCATTATGATCCAAGGTTTGTTTTATGTATGACAGAAAAGGAATACAAGAGCGGAGTCCTTTATGGATCTCTTTCCTCTTAACTTTACTTGGAGAATTTGACAGTCGAATGGTTGCAAGCTGATCAGGACTAAAGCAGAAGCCATTATATTCTGATTGAAAAGTTGGTACGTAACCCCTTTCCTTAGATGGCATTAGCAATGATACCGGATCAACTTTACGGTTGCTAAGGCGCAGCATATCTATTTTATTACTGAGATCATCTACACTCGTTCTTAGAGCAATGTTGCATCTTAATTCGTGATTTAACTTGGACTGCATATAACGCAATTCATTATCATTAACGAGTTTTGACATGATGTTTTTATTACAAGTACTCAGCATTGCTACTTGAGATGAAATCGAGTAGCAACTTTGCTGAATATCTGAGGTCGTATTTATGATAGTAGGCACATTTAAGCTATCAATCGCACCATCAATCTTAGAGAGGTTAATGTCGATTAAATCATGAAGTTCAGTTGGTATGAGGTCCCCAAATGTATCGAGCTCTACTTTTATACTAACTAGCGACTGAATGTATAAAGTGACACTATTTCTGTCTTTCCAGTCAGCACGTAAGAGTATTTTCAAGCGCTGTGATGTAGTTTCAGAGAAAGAGTTGAACTCCCCTTTAATATAGTCGTCAGTGGTTTTGTTTTTACCTAGTTCAGCATTCAGTTTTTTTAGCTTTTTTATGGCTTCGGTAGGCGTGAGCTTTGACCATTGGTTCATTAAATTACCTTAAATCTTTCGTTTTTAATGCGAAGTAAATTACATGCTTATTTGAATGCGGCTGTTATTTCTAGGGGACTGTTCTTCCATTTCAGCTTCTTTATTGATGCCTTGACTAGAAGCTAGTGTGCCACTTAAGCCTTTATCGGTAATCGGTTTTACCACTTTAGGTGGGATATCTTCTTTAAGTGATTTAAGATCACGAGAGGTGACTTTCTCTGTAGGTTTCGTAAATTCTTGCGTATGAATGCGAGTATCTATCTCAATCACCTGAATGCCTTTTTTACTCGCTAACATTGAGACTTTTTCAATGTAATTTGCATTACCACTCACAGCAATGGTGTTCCATCCAAGTTGCTCTGCTAATTTAACCGCGTGCTTAGCGTTTGCTTTGCGGCTTGTGCCTGTAAACTTGAACATATCCCCGTAATCTTTGATGACACCATTGAATCTGAGATTATGTTCTGCGTGATCATCGTTGTACTTTATTCCTCTGTGCATGTCGGACATGAATATACTCTTCTTGATAGCCATAGTTCGCTCAACCCCTTTAAATACACTTTGGGCTATGGATATAGATTTTTTATTATTTCGAGAAAATTCAGGTTGTACCCAAGCAACAGTATCTAACGTATCGCTAGCTGCGTTTGGGTTGATAGGTAGCTCGTCATCAAATTCAATTTCTGAATGCACACTATTGGCGCTGATATCGGACTTTTCTTGTGGGTACTCAATGTTGGAACCAGCAGGTTGGTCATAGTTTTGATTATTGACATCGACAGTTTGGCTGGCAGATGTTTGTTTATTGCGAATTTCCTTAATTGTTTCAATGTTGGCATTGATAGATTTTGATAAATCTTTGATCTGATGGAAAGTTTCATGCTCATCAAGCGAAGCATCTTGGAGTTTCGTCAACGTTTTGGATACAACTGATTGTAGATTGTTTTGGTTCTTTATAAGGTCATCGGCCTTGCTATCTATAGTCTTGTTACGGATCATGGCTTCAAGAGGAGTGTTTAAACGAGACATGTTTTGAATCAGTTTATTTGCGTATGCTAAAGAAGATTCATTTTTTTGTGCTTGTTCTTCACTATCATCGTTAATGCTCGGCGGTTCTATGTTATCTAGATACTCTGATAGTGAGTCTGAAATTGCAGCCCCAATATTTACGAAGTTCAGGTCTTTAATTTTTAATAATCCGACTTTGTGGCTTTCTAGTTCAGATGAGTCTACATGCTCTATTAAGTCTTCAAGTTGAATCAAGGCAGAGTTTATTTTCGTTGAGCAAGCTAAGCTTTTTTCAACTTCCACGTCACTTGAATTAAGGTATATTTCGTTTTCATTCGCAACTTCTAATGTTAACTCGATGGCTGAATGCAATTTATCGCTATTGGAGATTTGATTAGCTTCGATTACTGATTCTTCAAGATCGGCCTCTTGTGATCCTTCAAGGTCAGCGTCTTGTGATTCTTCAAGTTCGGCCTCTTGTGATTCTTCAAGATCGGCCTCTTGTGATCCTTCAAGGTCGGCCTCTTGTGATTCTTCAAGTTCGGCCTCTTGTGATCCTTCAAGGTCAGCGTCTTGTGATCCTTCAAGGTCAGCGTCTTGTGATTCTTCAAGATCGGCCTCTTGTGATTCTTCAACTTCAGTTACTTGCTCAACAGCAGGTTCAGATGTAGATACTAAAGCATCACTAGAAATGATTTCCTCATCTTCTTCCCCTTGAATTTCAGCTTGTCTGTTTGCTTCCTTTATAGCTTGTCTTGCTTTAGCTCCGAATCCGCCCATGAAAATCTCCTGTTAAATTGAGTGGTTAGTTAAATCTGAGTTTTTATTAAACACCTTTTACTGGGTTCTTTAGCATTGATTGGGTCACGGTTGATACATTACCTGCCAATGTGCCGGACATTTGTTGTGATGTAGACATAGCGCTGTCGTGAGAGTTGTCTTCGATCGCATTTCTAAAGCTCAGCATCCTTTGAAATTGGTCCGGTAGTTCCCAAATAAGGCTGTGATTTTTGATAATCCCGGCAGTCATAACAATCGCATTGACAAAAAGTGTCCCCAAAATGGCTAAAAAGTTAAACCCACCGTAACTGGCAGAGACAGAAGCCGCTTCTAAAGTCCAATGTAAATAGTATCCAAGCGCAATATTTAAGATCATTGCCAAAAAGAAACACATCGTCATTAGAGTTGGGCGGATTAAAAGTGTAAGTATTATGTTTGCGCCTTCTTGAAATCGACCACCAAATGTCCGTTCATTTTGTGGGTCGTTTAACGCCATGGCGCCACCCCACCAACCAGAAGAAATAATCGAGCCCATTGCGTATGAGAAGAAAGAAAATACCGCAACACTCCACATGATATAAGGTATATTAGGGACTATGTAAGAGTAAAAGACCCCTATACCTAGTAAGGACAGAATTAAAGCCGCACTCATTGCGCCACCTTTTTCTGCTAGAGCTTCAAAATCAATTGCGGCACCACCTATTTGATTAAGACCTTCTTTCATCACGGTACCCGCTGGAGTGATGGAAGATGCGACGGAAACTGCAGCATACGTAAAAGCTGTATTGATGATTACATTTCCGATAGTTCGCATTTCAACGAGAGGGTTAGGGAAGTACACTCCGTTACTATCCGAACGGATAATTTCAATAATATTTTGCCCCATCGATTGAGCTAGTTGAGTTGTCGTGAACTTGTCCATTGATGAGTTCATGATGTTTTGTATATCGTTGTTTAATGAGTATTTTTGAGCAGAGTTATAAAACATCAATATGTTTTTTTGGGGGATTTCTAGGTTGTCGTAACTATGACCAAAACTCTTAAACCATTTTACAACTCCCGCAAATATGGAATCTGTGGTGTTTGGACGCCAGTGAGGTTGCTCTCGGTCACCGTAGATATCAGATAGAATCATTGTAATCTCCATCTGCCTTACACTTAGCATTGTGTAAAAACCACCTAGGCCCATAAATCCTACATCGGCAACGGCTTCTGCGTAAACAGACGATAGTGATGATCCATTAAGAGGGGAAGAACTTTGATTTAAGCGATCTTTCAATTCGTTAGAAAGGTCACCTATCATTTCATCTTGCATACGCTCACGGTAAACGGCGTATTTTTTTGCAAGTTCTTCCATGTTGTTAAGGTTATTCGTTGTGAGTTTTTTAGCTATGTTGTGAATTAATGGTTCTTTCCATATTTTATTCAAATATTCACCGGCTTTTTCTGCTCCAACTTGGTGAGAGGTAAGGAGCAAAATATCTTCCAAACTATCGAGTGAATTTGGAGTTTGATAATTGAACAAAGTAAGCTGGCCGCAGTCTCCGTTTCCGTTTGCGCCAAAATATGCCACATGTTTATATATTTTGAATTCTTGGTTTGGTGTAATCCGATATTTCCCTTTGTCGTCGATTTTAACATTATCCATACCCTTATATGCATCAGGAGATACGCCATCCATTAACCCCATTGCGATTGAACAAGTTTTAGCTTCCAGGATGTAGTCGACAAATCGAGCAACTTTAGGTTGAGGTTGATAAGCCATACCAGGGGAAAGGGTGTAAGGAACGGAAATTTTGATAGTAGCTGTGGCAGCTCCAAGACCAATCAAAATGATGAATATTGTAATTCCTTGCAGTAGCGACATACCTCCTAATGCGGGTATCGGAAAGGTGATTAGTGATCCTATAGATCCGCGTGCCATTAAGAATGGCAAGGACTCTTCTTTATCGACTGTTAGATATGAAATGTCCATCGACCTTTTGAACATAAACAATAATGATGACCCAACAAGCGTAACTATAATTATTATGATGCCTATTGAGTTCATTATTTTGGCGTAAAGGGTCCCGAGGGTTACCGTCTTGGTAGAAGCGTTGCTGTCTGAAGTACCATTGAGTAGCCTTAAAACGTGACTAACGGGTTCACCAAAAACTAATTTCATTTGGTGAAAGAAAATATCGTTATTACTTGGACCTGAGAAAAAACCCTTGGGTAGCCATACACCTTGCTTGTCAGTAATTTCAATAGCTCTATCCTTCAAACTTTCAAAGTGAGCTTTGTTTTTTTCAGCGATATCGGAAGGAAATTTTGAATCAGAAGTGACGTCTGTTACTGCTGATGTTGTATTGGCATGTCCGTCTGGAGGAAGCAAAAATATTATCGTGATCAATATAGGAAAAAATATATTGCTGCCTATCCAATTTTTTCTATTCATTTCCCTTCCTAAACTCTTACAATGACTATTTATATTGTATAGTGTAAATCATAAATCGGCAATAAGGACAGGCAATGCTATCAAATGATGACATAGAAGCGTGGTTGGCAAAATTCGATGATGATGAACGAAAGGTTATTGAGCAGGTGGATAATCTCGAAGGTTGGGCTGTAGATTCGGATAGTGAGGTGCAGTCTTACTTCGACATTATTAGTTCTTTGTTAGAACAAAAACAAACAATTAATGAGTCCCTTAAGGACGATGAGTTAGCAAGCATGGTTGGTGGAATCTCAGATTTGTTTGGAAGGAGGGTCACCATTGAGGATTTGGTGAACTTACAAAGTCAATTGAGCTTTTCACGATCAATGAAGTTATTTGGTGATATTTGTTACATCTCCGAGTCAGATGCACACAAGATGCTTGATGTTCCGAGTTCGTCTGTTTCCTCCCAGCATGAAAACATATCAAATTCGATTTTAACTAGACGCATATATCTATTTTTGAAGTTGAAACTATTTCAACGAGTGTTCAATTCTGAACGTCAGCAATTAGTGATCAACAACCTAAAATCACAATTCAATTTGGAAGAATAAGTATGTCCAATTTAAATAGAAAATTCATAGCATTAATCATTCTCGGTACAACGTTTAGCTTTGCCGGAGGGCTACAAGCAGCTACTTGCAAATCCAGTTCACAGCTTTTGCAAGAGAAAATGTCTCGATATGGAATGCCTGAATTCCCAAGTCTCTTGGAGGATTGTGGGCTGAATGAACTAATTAATGGTTTTGGTGGTGAGATTTTCAAGTCTATAAAGCTACCCGATTTCGGCAATTTTTGTGGGTACTCTGCTAAGGATATTGGTAATTGGTATGGCGTTGACATGCCGGACAGTATAGGAACAGGGGTAGGGTATAAATTTAATGATGTGAAGCCTTCAAGCTTAGTTAACGGAAGCGAATTGTTCGAATCTGGCAGTGGGTTAGGTTTAAGAATGGATGTTGAGTAGGCGCAGTGTATGAGTGACTATACAAAGCACGTTGTAAGTAAGGAGTACTTACAAAACAGACCCAAAACAAAAATCGAAAAATTCTTTGATTTTCTTCAGAGCGACAGTGTTATATGGCTATACAGCTTATCCCTTATAACATTTTTCGTAATGCCATTTATTTTTCCATTAGTTGCAACTTTAGTCCACATTTTGATCAGGACCAGAGCTAATTTGCGGTGCAATTTTCCCTATTATTCTCCGATAACATCTGGTGATAAGGTTGATTATTTCAACCCTTCTCCGGCAAAGGGTTCTAAAGGCGAAGTAAAATATGACCCTGCTGATGGGATTGCATATTTTGGCAATGTTTACGGTACCAATGAACAGGCATGGTTTTCTAACTCTATGCTTCGACAGCATCTAGCTTTTTTAGCAACAACGGGGTCAGGTAAGACTTTCACAATATCTGGTATCGGCTCAGCCAATGCTCTTGTATGGGGTGCCGGTTATATGTACGTGGATGCAAAAGCTGATTTATCAATAATTCTCATGCATCAAACGATGATGTGGAGAACAAATCGTATAGACGATTTTTTTCTGCTTAACTACATACGTGGTAGTCGAAATCGAAATAAATATGCTACTGATAGGACAACCAACACCTACAATTTGGTTGAAAGTGGTTCAGCGGCACAGAATACTGAAACCTTTAAGTCGTTAATGTCTGGTGATGGTGATATTTGGGCAAAGCGAGCAGATTCCCTTGTTGCCGGCTTGATGCGTCCAACCCATTGCTTGAGAGATTTGGGTGAGATTCAATTGTCTATTCCTGCCCTGTTGGATTACTTAGTTTTAGAAACTGCGGGTTCATTGCTTGGAAATGAATTAATTCCAGAGGTAGAGAAAAAAGAGTTGATGGGTTTCATCAAAACCTTACCTGGTATGACTGCAGAATTCTTCCAAAAGATAACAAGGGGTGAAAGCGTACAAAGCCCACAGGTTTATGATCAATGGGGTTTTGCAGCAATGCAGATCGTCGTTGTATTTAACACTTTAGGTGGTGACTATGCGGATATCTTTGGTGTTATCCGAGGTGAAATTGATATAGAAGCGATTGTTAACCAAGATCGCGTATTATTAGGGTTGCTTCCTGCGCTGGAAGGTTCTACAGAATCCGTCGCCAGTATGGGGCGAATCATCATGGCTTCCAGAAAGGGCATAATGGGGCAATCTCTAGGTGATGTCTTTGTTGGTGAAGTAAAAAAGAACCTAAAACAAAGGCCGACAAACGCGCCATACCCATACATCAATATCATGGACGAAGTAGGGATGATGTTTTCTGAAGGTGAAGGTGCTGTTGCTGCCCAGGCTCGTGGTTTAGGCTATTCGGCGTGGTATTCTGCGCAGGATATCCCTGCCCTTAAGAAGCTTGGTGGATCGATTGAATCTGAGGTAGATACAGTTTTAGGTAACACAACGATTAAGGTAGCCGGAAGGATAATTGACGATGTTACGTTCGAGTTGTATAGCAAACTAGCAGATATTGATTATGTTTGGCAGCGAGAAGGGATGGACCTCGATTATTCGGAGTCTACAGGAGCTCAAAGGCAAAAAGAATCTAGAGCATCTTATAAAGAGGAATCTCGATTAGACCGACGTGAAGTTTCAAGGTTACGCGAAGGCGAAATTTACGTAAATGCTGTAGATAGATTGCATAGGATAGATGGCCCCAACTTGCACCCTAAAGAGTTGGAAACGCTTACGATTAATGATTTCTGGATGATGTTGCCAGAACCTGCGGAAGAATTACGTGAAAATGTTGACGATTGGCTATTGCTGTACTCTGAGTACGAACTTATTACGAGTAATAAGTCAAAGTTAAACACCATCGATTTGTCTTTTGTTCAAGAAATTGGGAAGCTTTCAAACATTCTATCTTTAGCTGAAACTGCAACAGATAATTCTTTGTCTAAATCAATGCTGTCGTTTTCAGCGTTTGTAAGAGATAGCGTTGAAGAAATGCGAGATTTAGGCGAACAGCATAACTCTTACATGGATAGTTTGTACGCTGCAGAGCCTTCGGTGGTATCGAATGATGCAATTGAGGAAAAGCCTACTGAGAGGGTACATGAGGTACCTCCCGTAGATACAAGGGAAATGGACGTCTTAAATGATTTAGATTTTAATTTGCCATCTTCATCGCATGATGAATCTGTTTCTGATGGTGACCACTTTGAAGTTACTCCGACTCTTGATGGTGAAAACAAAGGAGAAGTTGTTAGTGAGAGCAAACAGAGTGATTCAGGAGTTATTTTTACCTCAGACGTCATTACAACTGAAGGTAATGTACCTTCCAGTGATGATGCATCCGTAGCATCTCTTAATGCTCAGTCCGAAGATGCCGATATAAATGATGATTTAAACACTTTACTTGGTATTGGTACTGAAGCTGATATCGAGCAACTTAATGCATTAGATTCGATATTCAAAGCGCAAGGTACCTCTAAAGAGGAAACCATTAACAGCCTTGCAACTATTTCTGCATTGTCACTACGAAGTGAGCAGATACAAGAGCAGTTAAATAACGAAGAATTATCTTCGGAAACCGCTATTGAGAGAATGAACTCGCCAGTATCGGAGAGTGAGTTACGTTCGCACACTCTAAAAAGTACTTCAGTTGTAAATGACTTCTATAGGAAAACCGAACACCCGCACGATCCAATCCCTCAAACGAATAAAGCGTTAGCGATAAGTATACTTAAAAAAGTGAAGTTAGATATTCAGCAATCGATTATTGCTAAAGGTTATATTAAGGAAGAAGAGGCCTCGGAAGTGGAGTAGAGGATGAATTGCATTGGAGTCTGCTATGAGACTCCAATGGTCTTTATTGACCCATCGTGTGTGTAGAGATGCTTGAACTCGGCATGATTAAGGATTTGAAAGCTTGAAAAATATTACCAACATTCGCTAAAAACTCATCAAGCGATTCTTTGTTAAATTGGTCGAAAATCCCATCCGAAGATTCCAGTTGGTTTCCCGCGTATTCCTTATCTAAAGTTGGGGCCGTCTTCTTAATGATATTATTGAGAGTTTCCATTTGTACGTTGGACTCATTGCACATTGCTCGCATTTGGTTAAGGTACTCTGTGGATATGGTTTTAGATGATACGTCTAAAGTACCTTGATTTAAAACATCCGTACTTTGAAATTCAATATTGTTTAACAAGTCTTTATGGGCAGCTAGCGTAATTCTTAATTGATTTGAGAATGCCGCATCATCTTGCATTGCAGACAGAAGATCGCCTTGATTAAGCGCATTTATGTCTGAAATGCCTTTATTTTCAAATATTTCATTTAGAGTTTTAAAATGACTTTCAGTAAGAGCTAGGCTTCGGTTAAACTTGTCTTGTGAATTTAGTATCTTTTGGGTGTTTTCTTCAAGCATTCTTATGTGTTTGTTTTTTCGTTGTTTTTTATATTCCACATCTAAAGACTTAGGGCTACCGAATTTTAAAAAGTTCAAAAAACTCGGTGATGAACTATTGTTGTTTTTGGTGTTCTCCAGTTCAAACTCTGCTTTTAATTTTTCGTAAAGTACAGAGTTGTCGTGTAACTCTTGCTTTACAAGTGCATTCAAATGTTCATCGTCGCAGTATGTTTTGTCGGCGTCGAAAGATCTGTCATTTATCTTGAATTCTTCAAGTCTATGAGCATTTTCTGGAGCAGATTCGTACAATTGCTTTAGGGCCTCAAGTTCCTTTTGTACCGCCTCGTCAAATACTCTTGCGTGTATTCGTATGTGTTCCAATGATTCGGTTGAAGAAAGTGTATCGTGAACATTTGAACCACCCACATTGATAGAGTCAGCGTTGATTTTATTCTTCATGAGTGATCCTTAGATTGTATCTACGTTATTGGTTGCGATAAGAATATTTTGTTGGCTAGTTTTTTTTAGAGATTCAGACAAAATGTAATTACTTAATGAAACTTGTTTGTTGAGTTCTGCTAGAAGCGGCGTAGGGTCACCGAAATTCAACAAATCATCTCTCCATGAACTACCGCCCCCGTACGTACGGTCTACTTCTTTTTCAATTAGGCTAAGTTTGCTTTCACCATGAGAAGCTACTGTTCTATCAGCGACCGCATCATAAAAGGCACCTTTGGAAACTTCCAATTTAGCTGCCTTAGCACTTTGCAATAAATATTCGGTTCTACTTACATTGCTTTCTGAATTAGCCATTGCCGGGTCTAGTGAAATTGAATCAGTTTGTTTTGCAGTTAATACATCAATACCGTCGATCATCATCTTTACTTGCGAACTATCTAGTTTTGTTGATGAAAGAGCCGTCGACATGGTTATGTGCTCGTTGTTGCTGTATCGATTTGCAATCCCAGAGATTCGAACCGAAAATGGAATGCTATTCGGTTCATAGTTCTTAACTGACGTTTTACTTAGCTCCCTTAGTGTTAGGTTAGATGATTGATTGCTGTTTTTACTTGCCATACCTATATCATCTGACTCACAGTGATTAGGTGGTGGCATAGAAGCCATCGTAAGGCGGTTATTAGCCGCCTCAGTTAAAGCTTTGATCTGCATATCGCCACTTGTAGAAATGGCTTTTACGATGGCTGAAGAGCCGTCGGACTGACCAGCATTTAAGATTTTTCCGAAACCACCGAGTACACTCGATAGTAATGGTTCAAACATCTCTTCGAACTGTGATGTAAGCTGGTTAATTATGTCATCTAGTCCTGCATTAGCCTTCGGAGAATACGTAAATGCCGCAGCGGCGAGAGCTCCAACTGCAATGTATTTAGTATTTACAGGGGCCGGTTCAATTATAGATGTTGAGTTATTCAAGCTCGATGGTGTTGCCCAAGAGTTGAATGTTGTTGAGTAATCGATATAGGAAGAAAAAGTAATCGCTTCACTATCTTTTTTTACTTTACATTCCATTTTTCTCATTCTTGAATTTCCTTCTTTGTTGAAAGGGCATCTATGCACTCTGCTACAAGTAAGTTCTGCTCTGCTACTAGCAGTTCGAACATTATCTGAACAGAACTACTTTTCTGGTAGATGACCTCTTGAGCTAATGAGATATCCGCAGCTGTTTCATTCATAGATGTTCGCCACTTCTCAGATTGATAAGTGGATCTGATTTTCTCAAATGAATCTATATGGCGATTCGTATAAATTCGCGACATTTCATAATTCAAAATTGCTGTATTAAGAGTACGCTTAGCACTTTGGCAAACTCTTAAGTAATCAAGCGTGAAACTTTCAAGCTTTTGTTGAGGTGTGTTTATTCTTTGGAATTGGTCGCGTAAACCTAAGTATTCTTGTTCATCCATAGGTTCGGTTCGTTGAGAATCAATGAAAGAACAAGCATATGTTGGTAGGCACTCACCTAATGGTTTTGTAGATAAAACACCTTGTCGGTTTAATTCGCGGGCTAGGTTTTCCGATTGAATCAATCGCTTTACGCCAACATGGGCTAGGCTATTGTAGGAACAAGGGTCACTTAAAGGCTGTATTCTATGTAAATAGTCATTGTTGAAGATTTGTTGCATTGCATTGGGGACCATATCTATGGCCTGTGTTGCCCCTTTACTGAACATGCTAGTCATTTCTTTTATGAACATGTCATACAGTTCACTAAGTGTCATTTCCCCCAAGTCTAGGAATGGCTTCGCCGCCCAACCAATTTTTTCCCCCGCAGCTATAGCTGCAGCGGTAATAACGATGGCATGGCTATCGCTGGAGTATGTCATTGTTCCAGCAGCTACAGCTCCACCAGCTGCGTATCGGAAAAAATCCCTTCTATTGCAATCTATTTTAGTGTGACCATAATCCAAATTAGCCATTTTCACTCTCCAGTTTGGATGAACTTTTCACTAAATTTCGTAATTCAGCTATTTTTAATCGTTCAACTTGTATTTTATTCTCAACAGCTTGTATGGGATTGTAGTATTGGATAGCTGTGGTGAGTGATGGAGAGTTAGATACGGCATTATTGAATAATTCATTAGAACTCAGTGAGAGTGTTTCTAGGTGTAGCAATTCGATACTTGAAAGCTTCGAATTTGGATACATTTTATTGAGTTCAGAACTTAAGGATTTTCTGAACTCTACCGGTACATTCGAAGACGCTATACGTTGAATAAAGATACCCATCAAGGCATCAATGACGATATTTTCTTTAATCTGGTCTGATTGATTAACAATGGCATCAAGGTTTGAAGTTGAATCTTCATAGGATGGTCTATCTCCTATGAGAGCAGCGATCTCTTGTTCAGCTCGCTTTGTGTCATCAAAGTGACTTACGCCGATGAGTTTTTCCAACTCTTTAAATTCAGGTTCGCCTTGAGAGTTCAACAACGTACTAAAGGTCTTATTTCGATAAAATATCGCTTCACTTAAGTTTTCAGACTTAATTTCAAAATATTCGTGTATCGTATTTCTTGCTTTTGGAGTGGCAGAACCAATAGCTTTGTTTAATCTGTTGTTCGCTTTTGAGAGTTCGCCGTTCGCACATGCCGTGGATGGGGTATACAGATCCAAGCTGATTTCATGATTCATCAACTCAGTCATCTTAAATATTGTTGCTTCATAGGATTGAGTTATGTTTTTGGCCATATCTCCATTTTTTTCTTTTGTTGTTTCTTTGTTGTTATCGGTGTATCGATCAAAAGCATCTTGGAAGTTACTTGAGAATCGATACCCCAAAAATCTCATAAGGATGGCACCGCCTTGCTCGATAAGTTGTTCCATGAGTTCTTCTGGGCTTAGAGGCATGCTAAATGCGTTAGCGGTTTTAGGAGTAACAAGAGCTACACCACCGCCAATTGCCCCTCCCGCAATTAACCCCATGCATTTCCTTCTGAGTTTATTGAATTTCATCCTGACCCTTTACTGTTCAATTTGGCGATACTGTGGCTTGGTAGTCGAAATTGTCTGAAGCATTGTAGATATCATCGATACAGCCTTTTAGTAGTCTTGAGTTATAGGTAAGTTCATCAACTTTATTGAGGTATTCTATGTGGAATTTTTCAATTACTTTATGGCATTCTTTTTCAGATATTTTCCCCATCGCATAACTTCTATTAGACGATTCGAGTGTTTCTGTGGATTTTGTTCTCCATAAGCTTCGAAGTAAGTATGAAGCTGACTCTAAACTGGACCTGAACATTGATGTAGAACTGCAAGTCGTGGATTCTTTATTGGTTAAGTAAAGCTTGTTAGTTGCATCCATAAGCATAGAACCAAGCTTGGGTGCAAGATAAGCAGTATTTATGCCCCAGTTAAAGCGTTGAGTCTCAAATAAGACGGATGTTAATTCTGCAATAGACGGGACGATGAATTGTCTTGCTGATAATGGGTTGTTCGCACTAGCCTTAAACGCAATAGTCTTAGATCTTCTAAACGCTTGTATGTCTTCAGGCATCAAGCCGTTATTGTTCATTACATTGTTAAATTCAGACTGTTCAGATAGAAGGTAAATCGCAATGTTATTACACATTTTTAGATGCTTAATCGACAAGTCGGCATCGCTTTTGTGTAAGTATTTAAGTGGATTTTTAAACGCGTTGTAGTAAGAGTGTTTCGCAAAAGCCATTGCTTGCTCTCTATCGATGCTCGTTACAAATGAGGTGTTTTCAATGGAGTATTCGACGATAAAACTCAAATCATTTAAGAGGGCGGCGTACCTTTTTGCTTGTACATTATCAGAGCCGTTTTCATTCGATGAAACAGACGCAAGTTCTGTGAGAATTTCAATATTATTTAATGCCGTTGAAACATTTGTACCAGTTAAAGAAGCTTGTAGTATTTCAGATGCCTTATGACTATTTTCAAGCCCCCAGATAACATTGACAAGGGAAGACGTTGTTTTATCTATAGCTCTCGTGCAAAACGACACCTTTTTATCCAATATTTCGTCGAACTCATCAAAATCCGTTGGTCGAATGTTATTGTCGTAACTTTTAGCAATTTGCTTTACACACTCTACAATTATGCTTGTAGCGTGGTTCATGCATGATTTCCTGAGCATTTGTTTTTGCTCTGAATTAGGCAAGTCTGATTGTCGGCGATATAGAGTTTCTGCTGTCACTGATATAGCGCCGTGGATGAGGCTTAATGCAGACTCTTTTTCACTAAAAAATTGTATGTGAGACAGTTCATTTTGAACCTTATTCGCAGAGGAAATGATTGAAGAGTTTACGGTCGAAAAGAAATTATCCCTTTCTTGGTAGCGATTGTAACTGTTAATTTGGGTGATTAGGGTTTGTATTTTTCCCTTATCTATACCAGTCATATTAATCAGTTTGTCGGCTGATTCTGTATTCGTCAGTAATGCTAGTATGAATTGTGATTGGATTTTTGATTGTCGTCCCTGCTCCTTTGCTGAAATAGCAAAGATTCGACGATAAATCCACGTTTCGTCTTCAGTGAGCCCCCCAGAAATACGACCTAGGTTTTTTGATTGAGCCTCTATGTTTGCTGCAATTGACGTGATGATGTCTTTTAGTTCGTGAGCAAATTCTTCAGTAGTTGTCGTTTTAGACATAACTTTGAGGACAATAGGGGTTATGGATTTAAAAACACTCATACTAAGAGATGATTGTTTTGACTGTTTAATCGAAGTTGTCTTAACCTGAACCTTGTAATCTTCGCCTTGGCTATCATTAATTTTTTGGTTCAAAACATCCTTAATGCGATTACCCATAATTCATTCCTTACAAGCACATGGCTAGGTTGGTGTTAGCGTTTAGCCTTGTTTCGTTCACTAAATGCGTCATTAGGTCTTGAGTAAATTTGCGAATATCTAGAGTCTTACCTTTATTAGCATTGGTGTAGTTGAGGAAGAACGTACATAGATCTTTAGTCTCATATCTAACTTCGCCATTTATCTCTGTTTTGATGCAGTGACTATTGCAAGTTTCAATAACGGCATCGAGGCAGAACAGGTGTTGTAAAGTAGGGTCAACTGCGGTTTTAAGTTCCATGAACAAACGTAATTCTCCGTCACTTTCTACATGAACAAGTTCGTTGTATACAGTTTTACCAAGGGTCAGAACAGAATTAGAATGTGTACTGTAAAGGAGAAAAGCTTCGATTAGTGCTTGTTGATCTTTTTGTAAATTGTGACCATGATAACAAAATATGCTCATAGCACCCGAATGTATAAATAAATGGTCAATAAATGACATAGTAATCGCTCTATAAAGTTTGTTAACCAATAGTGAATAATGTATCTTGACGAAAGTTAGGTAAAAAGTGTGACGAAAATAGGGTTTTAACCTCAAGATATTCAGTTTACACACTATACAATAAATAGGCTTTAGAGAGCAGTAAAATTATGAGAATTGATTTAGGACAGGGCAGCGCAAGGATGGTCAACAGCGTAGAGCAAATACCAAAAATGAACGCTGTGTTTGGTGAATTTATGCTTGAGCAGATAAATGGTGATAAATTTACCGTCAATGAAGATAATGTGGCTGGTCACCAAGAGTATGACGATTTTCTTTTGGAAGTGCCGGGCGAATTGCGTGTTCACCTCATTGATGACTTATCGCGATTTCGCATAAACCGCTCCCTATCTCAATATATGGTAATTGCCTTAGAAGTCCCTCAATTAGAAATATTAAAATCTATATCTGAAGTCACTGATTTCAACGTGACGATTATTAATGAGTCTATTTATCTACGTCTATTTTTGTTTAGCCAATTTTTCACATTCAAAGTGTCCGTTACCTCCGATGATTGCTCAGCTATGAGTGATTATTTTAAAGCCCTTCGCTCTCGTAAACCTGTTGCTTTAACTGTTATTCAATCAGAAGTGCATACATCATATACAGATATAGCCAGGATGGTTGCAGAAGAGGTAGCTACGGGGGATGTACATAGGTGTGATATTTCTCAAAACCCAAAAGCATACGTACAAAAGGATAGATTTCTTATTAATGCAAGCCCACTTTAATATGCCAATAGATACAGATTCAATTTTAAGGCAGATGACCATAGAATCTTTGTCTACTCGATGTGATTCAGTAACTGACACTGTAGCTTTAGCAAAGTTAAAAGTTTCTCTAGAAGCTATTGTTAACCACGGTATTAAGCCAATTGAATCAGCTAAAGAGGCGTCAGAAACCCCATCCAATGTTGTATTGCTTAGCCAATCCATTCAATTTAAGCGATAAACTCTGGCGTTGAATTTACAATAAAACTCTCTACTTTGCTGGTGGTTACCCTACCTAAGCGCCTGTGCAGCTCCATGTGAAGTTTGGTATCATATAGTGAGCGATGTGTACTCCTTCTTATCCCAAGGCTGTCATCAAGGCTTACATGCTTTCCGCTGTATGTTTTTACTGCCTGTAGTAAGCATATACCTTTGATCATCATTCTTTCCATCCTATTATCACCGGTTAGCATCCCAGAATGGTGTATGAAATCCAAATCAAACTGTAAATTATAGCTCACTAAAATCGTAGAATTAGGTCTTTCAGCAATAGTATCGATGACATCAGATATCGTCGGAAGTGAGTTATCGTTTAAATCTTCAATACTAATGCCGGTTATCGCTTGCGCTTCCAGGGTTAAAGATTCTGCACCAGATATTAAGCTGTTGAAAATCACTGAACCCTCTGCAGTTAAAGAACTTGACTCAATTATCGATAGCTCGACTACTTCATCATAAGCTCGGTTGCCGCTTATCTCTAAATCTATGTACCAGTACATTAACTTTTGACTTTAGGTTGTCGAATTAACGTTTGTTGAATTCGATACTCTGGATCGTTGTCTAGTTTCTGCTTGTGTTCATTGTATTCAACTGTCGGATCGTAAGGAAATAGTTCTGAGTATGGGTGATCAGGTAATGTTACTATGGTGTCAAATTGGTCGCAGTCTTTAGGGATGTTCATATTTTCCAAATTACTAAATGCTTGGTCTACAGTGGGGAATACATGACGTCTTTTGCGAGTGTACTCGGCTTCAAAGTGCGCTTTAATACCTGCAGTTTCTATTGTCGAACCCGGTAGCCCCTCGTCATTCATTGCGTACCATAACTGCCTGTCCATAATCTTTAAATATCCAAATTGTGATGAAGAAAGCTTTCCTAGACTCCTGGACTCTCTAAGTAGGCGCCTTAAAAATGTTTCAGCAAATGCATGTTGAGATAAATATTCCAATACAATTTCATTCTCCATAACTATTGGAAGTACTCTTGCTATTTCATCTTCGATGTAGGTTACATCATGCTCGTCATTCAGAAAATATGAGTAATCACCTAACATTTGGAAGCGGAAATCCTCGTTAACCCCAAGGGAATGTTTGATCTTTTGAGTAGCATTGTAGTTATGATAAGCGAGCGAGATAAGTTCATGCTCTAAAGCTTTGAACTTATTTTTATAAACCTTTTTTAAAATCGTAGGGGTTACCCATTTTATGAGTTTTATGCGTTTAACCCTTTTTTTTGCGTCATTTATCCTTTCTGGCGAAATCAAATCAGGTAGTTCACTTATGCGAGATGCAAAAATACAAATAAAAAAATGAAACTGGAATGGTAGGTTGAGTACGTCATCCACTGTCTTAATGGGGTATCGTAGTTGTTTAGAGAATATTTCTGTAGCTAATGGAAGATCAAATATCACTGTATTTGTGGGCCTGTGTGGTCTAATGATTTTTGTCCTCTTTAGTCCAGATCGTACGTTTTCTCTTGCTGCAAATCGACTTACATTTACGTCTAAACTCTCTTTTATTGGATTGTGCTTAATCAGATATCGATTATATCGCCATAGTACCGATTGTTGTTCTATCAAGGAGTCCAAATTCAATCTTTCCTTGAATTTATCTGCGTGTCTATTCTTTGTTACAACACGCTTTATTCCAGGTATAGATATAAGGAGATACAGCCAAGTTGTAACAAACATTACAGATTGCTCCACTTGGTATACGTGACCATATTCCAGTAGCCTAAGTTCTTCTAAGTTATCGAATGACTTAATGATGTTGGCGTGAGGAACTGTAATAAAGTCGGGTAGAGGGAGGTTTGACCAAATAAATGAGTCTGCGTAACGCCATAAGGCCCAAGGTATTGTTATGATTTCATCGAAATAATATAAGGTGCCACATATGAGAGTTCCTGCGATCATTAAGATTACGAATAGCGTGTCGCTGCTTCCATTTCCGTTGTGTTCTGACAATTGGCTTACCTTTTTTTATTTGTTGTTGGATTCTAGTTTTTTGAGATTATCTAGTGCTTCACCCATAAACGGAAAGGCAGGGTGAACCAATTTCTTCTTGTGATAAACGCCCTTGTCTAAGAACTTAATGTTATTGAAATCTGTAACCATCCATGAAAGAGGGAATAGAGCACCTACTAGCACCTGCTTTTGTCTGTGCAAATTAACAACCCACATTTTTAAGAATTGCAAACCACAGTTCACACTTATTGCTGTGTATGCAATGGAGTCTGTTAGGTCGAAGATAAGAGCAACACAACAAACATTGGCGGCGAATACTGATATATAGATGCCGTATTTATTATGCCTAGCTCTATTTTTGTGGCGCTCTATGATGATTTCTTGGTTTTCCGTTGTAATGTTATTGGTCAATATTTGGTGCGCCCAATCAACTGCAGAAAGGCCTTTAATCCTCTTGTTTTCAACTTGGTGCCATTGTTCAGAAGCTTGAGCCCAAGGAGCTTTAGCTTTGCCTCCTAACGTACCTGCCCACGATGGATTAAGCAGAGTCTTTAATGACGATTTAACTATCCCCATAAGTTATTACTCTTATTGTGAATTGACTTTACAAAATAGATTTGAGGGTAGGTCGTAACCTTCAGTTTTGGCCTTACACAGATAAGCTTGGTCTGAATAGTGGTTTTTAGGTGTTAACATCATGAGGTAATCACCTATGACTCTGTCTTGTACTTGAGAGTAGAAGAATAAGGGTTTATAAGGCCCTAATCGCTTAGAAACGCATGCAGTTATGATATTGTCGTAGTCGGAGCCTCTATGAGCTCTGGATACTATTTTGAGTTCGGCTTCATTGTTTAAAGACCAACAGGTGCGACGTAAATTTTCTTCCAATCTGTAAGATTTATCGCTCGAAAATTCTGTTTTAATGAAAAGTTGTTGCCAATCTTGGTCGTCAATAAGAGTTACTGGGTTACGTTTCAGCAATGAATCTAAATAAGAAGGGTTATAGTCAGATGTGACATTGAAGTGTCTTGTATCTTTCAGTAAGTCTGTTGTTACTTGAATAGGATCACCAACATCGTAGTTACTTTGAGGTTTTATCGAGCATCCGGCAATAAGGGGGCCTAAACAGACGGTGAGTACCATTAGTGTTGTTTTTTTGTAAATTAGAGTATTTGCAGTCACTTGCTGTACCTTGTCTTAATCTTTATGGGTTGATGTGTTTAACGACGTTTTTGTATGGCTGAAAACCTAACCAATTGGATGTTTTAGTTAGTGTTAGGGGGGTAGCACCAGCTACGCCAAATGGAGTTAGTAGTTCTTTTGTTTTGCCCACGATTTTTCGTGCGTCATCCACGGTTACCTTGCAATCGTAATCTTTAGCTGTAGGTAATCGATTGGCAATATTGTGAAGGAATTGATCTAAGTCTGAAGCGCATAGCATCTTTTGGACTTCACGTAATTTATAGACGGAGAGGTTGTCAGAGTAAATGGTCGGAATGATTTTAACGTTTCCGTTCCTATGTAAAACTTCAGTAATCGTTTCTCGATAGAAACGCTTACATTCAGGACATGTAGGGTCAAAAATTACAACCATTGAAACAGGCGCATTTGGTAAGTCTGATGTTAACTCAAAGGCGGTAGCGTTGGTTAAGGCTTGAGCCATACTAGCTCTCAGTGGGTAAATCTTCGGGTCACCTTCATTGCAGTAAAATAATTTGCAGTCCCAATTTGGTATTGTTCTATCTATTTGTGACTTTGTTTTCGTCGGTGGTGTTTGAGTTAATTTTGTAGATTGAAGTATTTGAGAGTTGAGAACGACAGTAGGTACATTTCTATGCAGTTCAGGTTTGATATCGTCGACTGTTTTTGATTGCTCTTTGTATAACATCAAACTTTCGGTCGTAGGTTTGTCATCTACGATAACCTCAATGGATTGCAATGATTGATTCGAGCTGTTTTGTTTAGCAAGCAAGCTGTATGCATATATAGAGGCGATACTGGTCATAACAATCAGTATAAGCCCTAACAAAACAATAATGATTATATTAAATTGTCTGCTCTGCATTTCCACTCTCCATTTAACAGTGTCTTTTCTATGGACTTCGGCAAACCAAATTTGCTGATGTAAATCCGACTTTTGCGAGTATTCCCCTCAACGCTGAAGTTCACATTCTCGGCGATACTGTAATATTCGACATTGTTGCTATATCCATTTAAGACATCCTGTATTTCTGACTCATGGCTTAGGTGGTGTATACCAAGTATTTCCCGTCGTTCGCTACTTGTTGGGTTTCTAACAAAGACTATCATTTTTACTTGCTTTCCATTTATACTACTATGTGTAAATAGACTATATCAGAATTCTTATATTGTGTAAGGTGGATAATGTTAAACCTAAAGAAATCTACATCGATCACGGTTATGGTGCTTTCGCTTTCAGGTTGCTTTGTTAATGAGTCGGATAGCCTGTTGTTAAAGCGAGTCAATGAGCTCCATGATAATGTGTCCAAAACTCAGCATTTACTTGCGTTAGGCGAACTGTCTTCAAAGCAAAAAGTATCTAAAGCGATTGAGGAAAACCCTAAGCTTGGAGTGATAGCATCGTATTACATTTCAAATAAGCGGAGATCACTGAATGACGAGGGTTTTATCGAAGAATTATTGTCTATTAATAGTCTGTTATTGAGCGAATCATCGATGGTTTCGATGTATCGCACTTTAAAAGCAAATGGTGTTCCTAGCGTAAAGGTTCTTTCTATAAATAATGCTCCCAATCTAGTTGGCTATCAGGTAAGAGATAAGTGGAAGTTAGTTGTATCAAAATCATCGTCTTATGCCTTTAATTATCCTTACAATGCATTTGAATTGAGTCAGTATGAAAAACTGTCATACACGAATGATATCTGCAATCAGGGGTATGAACCGTTAGCTATCCCAACATTGCTCGTAGATCTTAATTATCAAGGTGAAGTGCCGCAGGTTTCAGTTGTAGATGAGGGGAATTCATGGCGTGTAATCATCGATGATGAATCAGTTAATGCTCACCGATTCTTCAAGGCGCTTGTTGAAGTAAAATGTAGGTTAGCTAGCTGACGAAGTAGATTGGAATCTTAGTTAAAACGCTCACTATTTTGAGCGTTTTTTTGAATGTAATTTATTGAATTATTGGTTGGCCAGCTCCTCCAAGAGTTAGAATGACACCTTTAGCATTTACCTTGAATGTATGTTTGTTTATACAAGTAGCCTTGTGAGTCAATTTGTTAATCTTAAGTTCTTCCTTGCAATTAGGACATGCATTGACAGTTGGTTTGACCTGGCTAGAGTTGTTTTTCCCTTTGTTGAAGTGTTTATCCAAATCAGGTTGACCATTAGAGTCGCAATCTATGAATGTCATACATTTACTTGCCCCTTTAGCATTTGTATTTGAACAACGATACAGAGGCTTGTTTTTGGCTTTAATTAATTTGCCATTACGACAATTCGGACAGTCCACCAGCTTCGCGAGCTCTTCAACTTTAGCATTCCAACCATCAATATCAGGAGATCCATTCTTATCATTTAATGAAGTATTGCACTTACCCTTTCCTTGATCACAACTCCACCAAACACGTTGTGCGTCGGTCTTCATTTGGTTAAATTTCAGATAGCCCGGGCCACATGAAGGGCATTTGTGAGTATGATTACGTTTAAATTCAATTTCGTATAAGTCAAAGTTTGGAGAACCATTAATATCCTCTATGTATGTCTTACACTTTTTATCGTTTTCACACATCCAAAATGGAGTTCTTTCCTGATCTCGCTTAAACAAATTTTTAAGGAAGCCAGATTTGCACTTAGGACAGTTGTATTTATGATTACGTTCATATTCAGAGAGGTCGGGTGTAAATATTAGACTTGAGTTGCTGTCTGGTTTAGCTGCACAGAGGAAATTGCACTCTTTTGTACAAAAGAACCACCGCTTAGGGTTGTCTGCGTTTTCACGACTTAGAGAAAGTTTAAGCTTTTTGCATTTAGGGCAATCGAATTGTGATTTTTGAGCGGGTTTGTAATCGGTATTCGGGTTGTTATCTTTATCGGGGTAGAAACCTTCACAATTTTCGGTAGTACAGCTCCAATACGTAAACTTCTTCTTTTGGTTTATTTTCTTGATAAGTGATTCTTTATCGCATTTAGGACAATGGCAGAATCGAATAGTGCTCTTGCTATGTGCAACAAAACTCTCTATTTCCATATCAAGTTCCGCGTTTAGCTTAGGTACGAGCATGTCATAAGTAGTTCTACCAGACGCTACCTTGTCAATTTCTAATTCCATTGCAACGGTGAAATCATATTCCACAAATTTAAACCTATTTTTTAGGTTGCTAATGAGGTCGGTACCATTTTTCATAGGACTTAAAAAACGGCCATCAGCCTTAATGTACGGTCTAGAGTAGAGCGTTTTAAAAATAGTGGCATAAGTTGATGGTCGACCAATACCGCGCTTCTCAAGGTCGCAGACAAGACTTGCCTCGGTATATCTAGATGGTGGCTTGGTTGTTTTCTTTTGGACTGAGCAATTGAGGACTTGTACGCTTTGATCATTAAAGACTTCAGGTATCAATTGTTCAGACGGTTTTTCATCGAATTCACCTAATTCCTCAGATTCAGAGTAAATGCTTTTCCATCCATCAAAAACTGGAATGCGACCGTGAGCTTTGAATCTAACGGGTACAGAAGCAATTTCGAATCCTCCATCTAGCACGACTTCAGAGGTGCTAAATAGAGCATCACTCATTTGTGACGCTACAGTTCTGCAAAAGATGAGCTTATATAAATCGCGCTCTTGAGCGTTTGTTAACAGTGATAGATCGTAATTGAAATTGGTAGGTCGAATGGCTTCATGGCCAGCTTGAGCGCCATTCGGGTTTGGGTATGAATTGATTGTTGGGGATAAGTACCTGTCCGTCCCTTTCCCTTTCTGCCAGGTATCGATGAAATCTCGAACTAATTTAAGAGAGTCTGCTTCGAATGTAGTGCTATCTGTTCGGTGGTACGTAATTAGACCTTTTTCGAAAAGCCCTTGAGCCGCGAGCATAGCCTGTTCAGTAGATAACCCAATAGAATTCGAAGCACTCTGTATCATTGTTGATGTTGTAAAAGGTGCGTGAGCTTTGGTTTTCGAGTCCTTTTGTGAAAAGCTAACAACGCGAATTGTGCCGCGACGAAACACTTCGTCGGAGATCGTCTGGATGAATTTAGGATTAGTGATATGACGTTGTTTAGGCCTTCCTGCATCGTCAAGCAATTGTGGAGATAGTAAATGGTCGATTTTCCCTGTGGCAATCATCGACTCGACATCCAATTTGGACATCCACTGTTTCCCATTTGGAGCAGGGTGTAAAATGCTTAAATCATGGTATGGGACTCTAGAGAATTTATCGATTAATTCTTGTCTATCTACAAGCAGCCTCAAAGCTGGAGATTGAACTCGACCTGCAGAGGGTAGAGATAGCAACTTGCTGGTTAGGCCACTTACTTTAAAACCGACTAATCTATCCAGAACCCGACGTGATTCTTGTGCGTAAACTTGGTTCATATCAAGTTTTCGTGGGTTATTTAATGCTTTTAAAATGCCATCTTTGCTTAGGTTGTTTGTGGTGCATCGTATGTAATTATCGCCTAGATCTAATGCGTCGACTAAGTGCCAACCGATTGCTTCACCTTCTCTATCTAAATCGGTCATAATGACGACTTGAGAACATTGTTTAGCCGCCCTTTTGAGGGCAGCAATAACATCTGGTTTAGTTTCGACGTAAATAGGTCGAAGATTTTCATCTAAGCCCATGTCGTTACTCGGTAAGTCTCGAATATGACCAACACTGGCCTTAATTATGTATTCATCACCAAGATATTTTTGGAAGTTTTCAATTTTCTTCGGAGATTCTACGATTAAAAGTGTTTTAGCCATACACCACCGCCGCCGTGTCAGTGTAACTATCAAAGTAATGATCTATAGAAATAATGTCTGATCCCACACTAACCCAGTTTACTTCACCTTCCAAATCGACAAGCATCCCGTGAGATAGGTCGTCAGCACCAAGTATTTTTTGAATTATCACTTGGTTCTTATAGAAATCTTCTGTGTCCTCGTCAGCACCAACCTCAGATACAGTTACCAAAAAGATATAGTGAACTCCCCTTTCGGGGAACTCCACTTCAAGAGGTTCTGCATCATCGGATAGGTTATTCACCAATTCATTAAACTGCTGATTGTAATTGACCAAATCAGGCCACACTTCATAAAATTTCATTACATTTCCTTATGGCGTTGGTGAAAAAAGATTAGAAATTTCTTCTGAGTTTTGGTTGTTGTTCAGTTCATCTAACAGTTCTGATGTCGAGGTGGCATCCATCGGCAGAGATTCTGCAATGGCTTCGTCCATTTCTATTTCATCTGCAATGTCGTTTTCTTCGAAGAAATTCATAATGTCTTCGACTTCATCTTCGTCATGTTCTGCCTGGTCGATGCTTTCATTTGGCACTGTCTCTGCAGTTGAAGTAGGAGAATTTACGTTTTCATTCACTGCAAGGTCAGAACTAAATAGGTTGTCCACATCGGTGAATTCGTCCTCAACTTCAGGATTCGGAGGGTTATTGGAAGCAATTGAATTTGCATTCTCGACGTTCAATAGATTACCTTCGCTTTCAGTATGCAGCGTTGTATTACCGACTTGCGATTGAAGGCTGGAAATAATGTCATCATTTAGATCTTCTGAGTGAACCCCTTCAAATACCGGTAAAGTGGTATCTATAGCGGCCTCTATTTCTTCAATTAGTTCTGAACTAACATCTGAAATACCTTCAGTATTAGATAATGAATGATCTTCCATTTCCACTTTTTCTGGTTGAGCGATACATGCGTCGGGTTGAGTTTGAGCACGTACTTCTCCAACCAGATCCGCTAAATCATGTGATATTTCTTCATCTGATTTATCACTTGCAACTTCAGCTTTATTTGTAGGTTTAATATCGTCTTCTATTTCTGGCAGTCCCCCAGCCAATGTAAGAGATTCTTCAATTTCAGATTTTGCGTTTTCTATGCTGTTCGAATTTTCTAATACAACCTCTATGTCGCTCTCCATATCAGCTTCCGACTCTAATGCAACCATCGCATCGTTGATGGTCATTTGGTCCTTGCTTGTTGCGGAGTTGTCGATTTCTTGCGTAGATGAATGAGAGAATTTAGCCAGAACTCTATTGGTTTGTTTCTTCAAAAGATCCAGTTCATTACCGCTAATAAGAATATTAAAGCCAGCATCATTAAGGACTTCTAAGGCAAAAGATGAATCTTCGAGATCGAAGTAGTACTCAGAATACAATCCAGTTTTCTTGTTAAATCCGTCTTTGAATACTTCTCTTGAATCAAACGGGTTCGAGTTAGCTAGTATTCGACGTCCCGCTTTTGTTTTAGGCAGTTTAATTTTAATAGGTGATGCAGCATCACCTATGATAACAGCACCCTGTTGTTTAGTATCACTTCCTATGGAGGAGATATGATCGAAGATATAAACGTTAGGTAATTGCTGCAGATTCAATTCATAGTGCTTAAGGATAATTCCATTCGCTTCATGATTCGCTCCAAACTGTTGATTCATTATTTTTTCAAAAGTGAGGTCTTTTCTTGCGCGAATTACAGGAACTGAACGTCCATTATCTAAATCTTTTAGAATGATTTGGGAACCCATTCGGGTTTCAGCATTCAAGCGAGCTGCTTCAACTATGTTACCTTTAAGTATATTGATAAATTCGATGCCACCGGATAGTTTGAGGCTTCTAAATTCTTCATTGATAGCATGATCGTTGCTATACATCCCAAGTGAGTTGTTCTTAACGTCCTCCGGTCCACTAAAATACTGCGAAAATGTCATAGCAGACATTTTTTTACCGATCTCACCTTTGGTAGAGTAGTACTCAACGTTGTAAAGCCACGGGTTCAGAATGTTGTGATTATCTTTTGGAAACTCCAAATTTGAAATGACGATTTTTCGACCATCTTGAATGTTTAAGACCTGTCCAATTTTAACGCTCTTAGTTAAAATCGAAATCGTTTCAAAGTTGCGCAATGCAGTTTTAACTTTGTTGCTATCAGGCATGGCCAGAGCTTCTTCAACACTAGAAATAGTAGCGGCACCAGCACTGCGGTTACGTAATGATACAAGGGCGCTTTGATTGTGCTGAAGTAGTGCTCGTTCAAGACCTTTTTCTTTTAGCTTGATCAGGTGGATACCTAGCTCAGTAAGGTTAGAGTTAGGTTTTTGCAAATATTCAGATAGAGACTTCAAAGACCTATGAATATTCGTTTCAAGGACTTCGGTGTTCATTTGAATTGGAGGGTGTTCTAGCTTAATTTGCTCTAGGATCACAGGTTTTTCAAATTCACTGACGTAATGAGTTTTAGTCGTGCCAGAAAGAGTACTTTCTTTAATGGTAGTGATTTTTCCTGAAACCATTCGCGTATTTATTGGGTCTAAACCTTTTGAGCGTTCAGCTTCCAATTTCGAATTATAGAACGAGGTCAACTCATCAAGTAGGGAGTTTTGCTGTTCGTAATTCAACAGTGACATACGACCTAGCACCTTAGTTGAGAGGCTGCTAATCTCATTACTATTGAATGCATCAGATCCAAAATCTTGAATGTTTTGCTGTTCAGATTGAGAAAAATCTAACAGTTCCATTATTTCTTGCTGTTCAGATAAGTATTCAGCAACGACGTTGTTACCAAAGTTGTTCATCAAATTTGGTATGGTATTTGTAGCTCGAATCGATTGTGAGTTACCGGTTGTCGATGCAGATAATCTTAATCGGTTTCGTTCACTGATAGCCAATAAACGTGCTTCTACGGGCATTCCAGTTATTACTTTACTTGATTTTGATGTGGTTACTTGGCCTTTGCGCTCTCCACGTCCGAATAGCTGTTCTTCTTGGGTTACATCGAAGAATGAACTCATTAGGAAGGTATGACGGCGATTTTGAGCACCAGTCTGTTTAAAGTTACCTTGTGCATGAAGTGAGATTCCCTCGGTTCCAGACCTTGTAACAATGATTGCGTTTGCTTTATTTGAGTTAAAGTCATATTGAGCTTGGGGTTTGTCATCAAATTTCGTTGGTTCTATGACGTAACCATTGCCGTCGTCACTTAAACGAACATGAAGTTTTCGGCCTGATACTTCGGTTGAAGTCATACCTTGCTTTGCCAACTCTGTCTTAACGACATCAATAGGCGAAAGAGGTAAAGTTGGCATCTTGGAAATAAGATCAGATACTTCTTTCTCTAGGGCGTCTAACTTCTGGAATGTGGGAGAGGTTATATCTAATTCACTACGCCAGTGAACATCTTCGGTAGTTATGGTGGGAAGTGCTTCCTCGCCTATTTTATTAGCTGCAGCAATTTGTGCCGGTGTCGGCTCTATTGTTACTTTTACTTTGCGATTACCTTCGCGAATTAGCCAACGGTCTAGAGCTACTTTGAAATCGGGGAACACTGCTAGTTCAATAGGTTTGCCACTTTCTATACCTTCAGTCTCACAAATTGAATCGTAAAGAAAGCGTAATTGCTGTTCAGCAGTTTTATCTACACCGATAATTGGCTTTTCGCTATTGTTTATGGAATATATTGCACTCCTAGCGATTTCTTCAGATCGAAGAGCTTCGACAAAAGACTCTGTGATAATGCTGTAAGTACCAGCAAATGACATAATATCTACATCTTTATGTTGATGCTGAAACCTTGAGATAGCTGCGATACCTTTAAAAATTTCACGTCCATACTCTTTCACTTTCTGCATGATTTCAGAAAGTGTGTCTGTTGCTATTTTATTTCGTTGCTGTTGTTTGGACTCAATGATATTAACGATACGTTTGCCATAGTTGTGCTCACGGCGAACCATAGCGCCTTCTGCTATCAACGTAGTTGAAAGTGTCTCGATGAAAGTTGTTCCGCCTTGTCGGACCATTTTTTCAAGAACTTGAGGAGTAAATTCTTCGGGGAATAAATCACTACATTGAGCAATATTCTTTTCGTTTTTAGCCCATGTAGCAGATGCTCGAATGGTTGGGTGCTGTGATTGATCCTTTAAAAGATCGATGACAGCGTTACTGTTAGTGTCTTTACTCGCTATGTTATGTGATTCGTCGAATAAGAATTGCACATTGTTATTCTTAGCGAACTCAATTAACCATTTAGCGCGATCGTTTATACGATCTTCAATCTTAACTTTTTTTCGACCACGAACAGATTTCAAACCGTTGATTTGAGAGTAAGTAGTACAGATTAAGTTTTCATTGATAGAAGTATAGTTGCCTTCTAGATAATCACCTTTTGTTTTGGTAATCGACTTGCTATCAAAAATTACTGAGTTCTGACTCTTATCAACAATATCTTTGCCATCTGGCATAAGGAAAAATGGGTCAATATATTTATCAAGCCCAGTATCACGGATATCCCTGTAGATATCATTTAACAAATCTGGCTTAGAAGTCATGAATATTGGGGTTCGGCCTTGTTTTACAGACCAAGCCATGTATGCCGCTAATGTACGCCCTTTACCCTTACCGGTAGCATCACCCTGTAGGAATGGCTTGTTATTTTTAAGCCTCCAAATACCTAGGGTGATCGCATCTATTTGCTCTGCATCCCAAACTGAGGTGATTTCTTCGCTGGTCATTCCCATCTCTGACATCAAAAATTGATCTGGGTTGCCAACATCTTTAATGAGTTTAATAACAGCTTCGCGATTTGCGTTCACGAAGTTGCTTGGCATTGCGGCCATATCGTTGGCGCGACTTAGTGAGGTGAGTGGGGTATATCGTGACTGAGCGAAGTTCAAATCGTATTTTGAGGATTCAGTTTGGTTTGATGTGTAGTTAGCCAATATATCTGAGATTGAAGTGGTTGAGGTTAAGTCGGTGGATTTAAGGTTAGGCTTCGATGTAATGGTACTTACAAATGCGTCCTTAAGTGCTAGTGATACTTCATAGATATCGTTGACCGAGTACAGAGCTTTGATATCTGTTGGGGCATTGGTGCTACTAGGTATTGGTTTTTTTCCGTTAATGAGGTAAACACGCTTAGCGTTAACTTCCTCGTTATCGCCAAAAATTATCGGTGACGCGTCAAACATATCGACGACATTAAAGTTCTGGAAGATATGATTATGGACATCATAAGATTCCATAGACACGGTACCCAGTGAATAGGAGTCATCAGCGTTCATGACAATCATAGCTTGAGAATTGTCATTCATAGTGTTCAGTGTTTGAACTGCTTCCAACTCAGCTTGATAGTTCACAGTTACACCAAATATTTCCAGAGGTTCATTTAGAGAACCTTGGTTAGTGGCCAATAAAATCTGAGAGCCTGGCGTTACAGCTTGGTTCCCCGCTTGATAAAGGGAAGTTGATGTTTTACCAAATTCATTTTGAAATGCAGTCGAGTATAGTTCATGTCGATTCCCCTGTTCTTTCATGAACCTGATCGGCATTTCGCTAGGAATAAGGGTGGCTAAAGACGTAGTTTTATCATTGATAACGGTAAGTGATTCACAGTTATCAATCGCCTCAAGAAAACTACGGGCCACAAAGGAATAGGCTGGTGGTAATGGCTTGGAGAACATACTATCTCGATGAGAATGCGGCATGTTCGCCATATTGTCGTTTAATGTGGATAGGGTTTCTAAATTTATCGATTCTTTGTTGTGTGTACTACGGATGTCATTTAACAGTAATGAGTTTAAATTAATAATGATATCCGTTTGAACTTCAGCCGCACGATTTGAAGTTAAGCGGATACTCTCTCCACCAGTTTCAATAATCTGATCTAATCGGTTAGGTGTTATAGCTTGACCTGTTTGCTCCATTTCAGCCATTAATGATTTAGCTGCAGCCAATTTAGATGAACTATTTAACCAATCAAATTCCATAAAAGCGTTGGAATTTCTTTTCTTAGCAAACATAAGGTTTTCACCATTTAGGCAATAACGATCGTTCGTTGAAGTTAAGAAAATTTCGGTGCCATTTTCATTTAGGCCGATGGACTCTGCACTCTGTAATGCCAATTGGCTTTTAACAGAATTGACAGAAGAGAACTGTGCTTCAGGGGTGTTTTTGGCGAAGCCTTCCCAAAAGCCTTTAAGTTCACTTGTAGGGGTGTTAACCATTTCAGAGTTAGGGAATATTTCCTGGAGCTTATCGAATTCAATTTTGTTGATAACCAATTGATATAATTTAAGATCACCTTTTGCGATAGGTTCTTTTTTAGTGTACTTCATAGAAGCAAACACTTTTGAGCGGGTAGGGTTAGTGATGCCTAATTGGGTAAACCCTAACCCTTTAAGCATTTCACCTTGCTGTTTTGTTACATTTCCACTAATCGCAACAATTTGCATTTCGGTACCAGGCTTGCCAGGGTTTCTTTCTACAGAGATTTTTGCGTTGTCTGCACTTAGGTCTAGCCATTTCATTGTAGCCATATAAACTCTCTTTACATTCTAAATGAAGTTGATGGGTCGTAATCGTCATTACCGTTAAGCGCGTCAGTTAGGTCACCAAATAGTTCGTCATCCAATAACTGTTCTGAAGCTTCTTCAAGACTTTCATCAACCATGTCTGAATCTTCATCGAATTGTTTAGCTAATTTTTCGTACCTTTCTTCTAGCTCAGATGGGACATCGTTCGATTCATTAACTGAAGAGGTTGGTGCCGCTTTAGGAGCATCGGCTTTAGGCGTTTTGACTTTAGGCGTTTTGACTTTAGGAGCTTCGGCTTTAGGAGCTTCGGCTTTAGGAGCTTCGGCTTTAGGAGCTTCGGCTTTAGGAGCTTCGGCTTTAGGAGCTTCGGTATTTTGAGCTTGTGCTTCCGAAACTAGGTTTTTATTGCCATCATTCTTATTTTCGAAAACCTTTTTAAATTCATTTTCATTTGAGTAATGATCTGTAGGCAGATGCGCTAATGGATATCCCTTTGGAAATACTTCGCAAGTATTGGATTCTGTCACGAATAAGTAGTCCGGGTGGTTGTCATTAGGGTCATTTGGCTTTGACAGCCCAATAACGGTAGGTACGTATAGGCGTTCAGATCCATTTTCAGTTCTGCGCATGTATCGGTTGGCTATAACTTCACCTTTTTTAGATAAGTCGTTAACAACTTTTTTTCCGCCATTTCTTGCATCGACTTCTTTCAGTGCAAAGAAGTTCTTCGTTGTAAGAGGGCCGAATTTACGGCGTTCCACGGGCATAACTTCAATAAATAGGTCTTCAGTAGAAAGTTCTTCAGATTCTTTCATTGAATTAACGATAGATTGAAATACATCGATATATGCACCAGTAATATCTTTACCATTACTATCAAGCCTACGAGATAAGAAGTATTCAACACATTCTTCAGGTGAAAACAGTTCATTAGGCTGGTCATCAACCTGGGGCTTGTATGGGGCGGTAAGAGTGATGGAGTCAACGAATGGTTCATCTTCCGTGTAATCTACGATACGAATAGCTACTTCTGGTAAATAGCGTCCAGACCCCTCTGGTTGGATCATTGCTGATTTAACGGCGTTTAATAATTCATTGAACTGATTAGCCGCAAACATTTTTGATTCTTTAACCATCGCTTGACGAACAAATGCCTGATTTCGAATTTCAGCATCAGGGTTTTCAGAGTCATACTCTCCGGCTTTTAAAACCACGGTACTTAAACCAAGCGAAAGAGACTCTTTTGACTTGGCGCTATCTCGGATAAGAACATTACACCAATTTGATTTGAAAGATGATTTCCCTGATTGTTCACAGCCATTAAATAGAACAACCCCTGCTTTATCGCCATTAGTTGAGGCATTAACATGGAGGTTGTTACTTGAGTCTGCAAAATCGGCGATGGAAGGGCGATTTTCGGAAGTATTTTCATCGTATCGAAGAAATACTTTCGCTTCTAGCCCTGTTTGGATATCGATACCAGTTATAAAGTGGTTTGCTGGATCGTCGTCTGAAATGTTATAGCTATCAACCATGAGCGCAATGTTTCTTGGGTTTGGTTTTGATACACGCTTTAATTTGTTGAATTTTTCTCTCATTCCTTGCATTTTGAACCCTTCCATTAAACAAAAACTAAAAAATAATATATAGTGTAAATGAACAATACAGATAATAGTCTGTCTACCAATTCGATGCAAATAAACGAGTAACTTTGGGAGGTTAGCGTGAAGGATATCAACCAAATTAGAAGGCACCTTGAATTTGAAATAAGTCAACTGCCGCAATATCCGTATTTAAAGCAAGAGAATATCGATCGCTGGATAGACGATGTAATAAAACTTGATCCAAGTCGGGCAATCTGGCACGTAGATCGCCTGTTTCGAATAGGAGGTAGTGAAATTGGCCCTTTATTACAGTCTCACCGTAATAAATTGGCAGATACTATTTCAGAACAAAAATATTCGCACTCTTCTGAAATTGATATTTTTAGGCTAAAACTCCTCATAGATTCACCAGCGCCACCAAATGCAGCTATGCGTCGTGGCACAAGGTTCGAACCAATTCTGAACGAGGTAAAGCGTGAAGAATTACAGAAGAAATATACGTTGGTACGTGAACGACCAGATTTAGTTGAACGGATAGTTAATGCAAACTTGCCAGATTTCAATTGGGCGAGGGTTCAAGTGGATCAAATATGGGAAGTGGATGGGAAAATTATTCTATTGGATTATAAGTTCCCATCTGAGGGGGGGCTTAAGACTCTGCTCTATGAAGAACCCTTGATGTATTCAACTCAGTGTACAATTGGAAAGATGATAGCCAATAGGCTGGGTATTGAAATCGATGAAGTTATGGTATCGCCATATAACATGACAACAGATTCATTTGATGACATTAATGTACCGTTTGACTCTGAGTTCGAAGCTGAAATTCTTCATGTAGGTCAAGCAGCTTACAACAAGTACACCAAGGGTTTGTTTCCTACCCCGCCCATTCCTAAATATCAAATACAGAGTTCAGAAGAAATCCCTAATGATATAAAAGAAGCAATGGTTAAAGCTTCATTGCTTCGGATTATGTCTAAAGAGGTAGCTGAAAGCATTATTAAAGAAGAAGATATTTACCAAGACTACCTTAAGGTGCTTTCAAAAGGTCAGAGTGATGACATTCGTATTGAGGTGGCCACATCTAACATTACCGGAAAGACAAAAAAGAACTTCAAAAAAGAAGAGGCCGTGCTCGTTCTTAAAGAAAATGGAATGCCAGAAGCTGAAGTTATGCTTATCAAGAACAACATCACAAAGTTAAACGCTGCTTTAAAAGAGTGCGGGGTACCAAAGGAAGAGGTGAATGCACGCTGTTACTCGTTAGATTATGAGGTCGACATTTCTCAGTCGAGAGCTAAAAAGGGGATTCAACATCAATTAGTTCAGGCGGCTAAGCTTCAAATATCCGAAAATGTTTCTGAGATATTAGAGCAATATTCATCAGATATGTTGGACTATGATTCGCTGAACAATACTGATGGTTCATTGGATAAGCGTAAGCATTATCAATTGAAAACATTATTGAATTTAATTGAGAATTCGGACCTTGTAGAAGTTCAGGAAAAAGCTAAATCTAAGTTAGCAGAACGAGAGGTCGCGTATGGAGCGAAACCGAAAACTTCTAGTAAAGTGTCTAATCAAAGTGAATCACCAGAACTTACAAGCGCGAATTCAATTATCACCTCAGAGCAAATAGATAAGTTTGGATTGGAGGGTTTATTGAGCCCAAATGAACAAACGATAACAAGCCGAGAAGAACCTGACGCTTTAAACACAGAAGTTGAGTTGGAAAATGATCAGTTGAAGCAAATTAGTCACTTATTCAGTATCAACATGTAATCGTTTTCCACATTTTCAGTGCATAAAGGTGTGTTTAAAGTTGAATAAAAAAACCTCACATTGAGAAATCGAGTGAGGTTTTTTTGGTGTCTTTTAAATCCTTGGTGAATGTATCATTTAGGGTTTACGTAGTACATCATGCTGCATTAACCTTTTTCGATTGATTAACTTGGGCTTTTAAAAGTTCCAAGCTAATTTTAGGTTCAGCTGTTTTTATCAAGCTAGGCACAGTTAATGATACATGAGGCGCTTTAGTCACTGATGCTACGAGGGCGCTATGAGATTCATCCTGATAGATTAAGTTTCCGTCGGCGAATACAGTAATCAAATCAACAGGTATGTTTTTTTCATATCCTACAAACTTGATAGCGTCAATGTGACTAAGTTCGGGGATATCTCTCAATCTGTCTATTAATTGTGGTGCGTGACCTAGTACTTGCAGCAAGGCCGAACGCCGAGTGAAGATCTTTTCGCCACCATAAGTGAATTTAATGAAACCTTTTTTATGTAGCTCATTTACTAATTCAGCATGTTCGCCAGTTTCAAACAGTGCGTCTAAAAATAACGCGATAAGTAATTTCAAGTCTTGAGAAGCTTTTGCTAAGTCAAGAATAGAAGCTTTTTTGAGGTCATCGATTGAATGAACGCGTAAAGCTGCGTCTACCTGATTACCAACGTAATTAGTAGTAATTAGATGCATCGGCTTAGTGGTCATTATGTTCGACGTGTAATGCTGGAAAGATGCAACACTAGGAAAAAATGTAATTCCAGTTGAAGGCAGTTTCCCTAAGAAATGTGTGCTGCACAACTCAAGGGAGTTGTTTTCTACTGCTTTTTCAATAGAGTCTTTGTAGATTGCTATCAAGCTTACGGTATTCATCTTTCGATACCTCACATTCAATTACTAACATTAAATTATACAGATAATTGTAAGTTAGTTTGGTTACTTTAAGACGTTGTTTATTTTTTAGTATAATGAACATTTGAACATAAACACAGTAGTTTTTTTAAAAATATTATGTACTTTAATGTACATTCTAAAGTAGGTTTTTGAAACTTAATCCTTTCAAATCATATTGATTGTAAAAGTTCTTTGCTTGCTATGGGGTTCGGTTAGGTAAGGTTTTAGCTAGAAATATTGTGATTATTTTCACAATAACCCAAGAGCTGAATAGTTTTATGATGTATAGTGTAAAAACATTTGAAATTAAGCATGGGTGTAGTTATGAATAGTTCTGATTCATTAGTATCGTTATTGGAAAGTGGTTCGTTAGAACTGTTAGATTTGGACGGAATTGTAGAGAGTCAACCGGCATCTTGTGATTACAATTACGGCTTTACATCTGTTGAGTTACTGGGAGTTATGGCGGCTTCAGGAGTTACCACTGGTAAATTCTGTTCTGGTTTAGCGTTGCCAAATACTCGTTGGCCTAAAATTGTAAAAGTATCAGACGACGCAAGAGATATGGCCAACGAAGTCACATCGCCAGAAATTGAAATGTTTGCTCGCCTTACGAATGTCTATCCCCAGGCAGCTCCTTGGACACTTAAAACAATATCAGATTTAGTGAAAATTTCTGGTTGGAGTGTAAAAGAACTATCTATTGTATGTGCTTCAGCTGAGAACTCTGTCGATAAATGGTTAAATGAAGCTCAGCCAACTATGGATAGTCAATCCGCTATATTGATAGATTTAATTTATCGATTAATTGATACCTATAAGATTCCTAAAGCTGATATTTTGAAAATGGGATTAGGAATGCGAGCTAATCGAAATGCTCACCATATTCATGAAATGGAAGATGGAACTTGGCAGTCAAAATCTGAAAGTTCGTATCGAAGGGCTAGAAAGCTTCTGCGTGAAACGATAATGTCATTTGGTCTACCAGACGAATTACTAAAAACGGTTCGTTTAAGAGAAAAGTTGATTGCAGAATTTATATTAAATACTACTTCAATACAGCAAATTGTTTCTAAGTCTAATTTGAAGGACCTGACAATCGTAGATGAACTATCCGACACACTAGATCGTTTGCGTCATTGGTTCGATTCTCGTAACGAATATCACAAACTGTATATGCAGTATATTCGAAAGTACAACGGCGCTTTTAACCCAATTCAAGCAGATGATCTACAAAAACTAAAAATCTGTTTCGACGAAGCAAGTGAATTTCTTACAGAGAAGCACCCCGATTTTGACCTGAAGTATTAGGGAAAGTTTTATCAAGAAGCAGCAAAACAATTTTTGCTGCTTTTTTCTTATTCTGCAAAGCGCCACCAGCCACCCCAGGGATTATAACCGCCATTTTGCAATTGTGGGTCATGGGTGATCATTGGCTCTAGCCTTAATTCGAATTCAACGAACCGACCTTTCTCTTTATTGGATAGTTGAAATGGAATGGCTTTTCTCATAAGCATTAAATACTCAAGTTCGGCCTTTTCCGCATTTTTGACTGCATTATCGTATTGAGTATGGCTTGTCGCTGCAGTCTCCTCATGTTCAAGATTTGCTTGCACTACGTAAGTTGAGCAAGTCTCTTCCTCTTCCTCTTCCTCTTCGTGACAAGAGAGAGCTGTTACATATTGTCCATATGACAACGGTTGGTGTGTCAGTGTCATGCTCTTAAAGCCATACTCCTTCAATCCATCGAATATTACTTCAACGCCATACGCTTGAGAATCCACATCGAATACTCTTTTCTCAGTGTTATGAGAAAAAACTGAATGTATTAGAGATATATAAGAACTGGTTGGAATATTGAGGATAGGGATTGTATTACCACTTGTTACGGAGGTTTTGACAAAGCAAGACGTATTTTTACCTCGTACCAAAAATGAGATGGCTGTCGATTTGTGAAGCTTAAGTTTGCCAAGCCAATATTGATAGTCTTTCATAGATGACCCTGTGCTAGTTTCTGAAAATAGTATATAGTTTAAACTTGTGATTATGAAGAGATTTGGTGGGATTGTGAGTAATCAATTAGAAAATTCAATGCCGATGCAAGATATAAATGAAGTCTTGAGTGGGTTAAATAAAGAGCAGTATAAAGCAGCTACGTCATCATCATTAAATATTCGAGTTGTTGCAGGACCTGGCACAGGAAAGACGAAAACTATGGAGGCAAGAGTGGCAAACCTCCTTTCTGGTGGAGTTGAGCCTAATGGAATCCTAGCCCTGTCTTTCACGAATGAATCCTCAAAAGAGTTCAAAGATCGAGTGCAGGATACGTGCGGGTTATTAGGCCATAAAATAAAGACTGGAACCTTCCACGGTATCTTCAATCGCTTTCTCCGCAAATATTCTTCACACGAATTTTTCAAAACAAAATTAGGTTACCCTGAAGGTTTCTTTATTATTGACGATGACGATTCAAAAAAGATAATGAAAGAATCCATAAAATCGTTACCAAATGGCTTCAAAAAACTTATTGATAAGCTTGAGCTTAAACCTAGAGATTTCACTTCGCAGATGTCTCTTTTAAGAGCGAAGTGCCACACCCCCAGCACTTTCTTTAAGATCACAGTTAAAGATGATGATCTCTACAAGGAATGGTTAGATATTTCATCAAGCCTGAATTCTACTGATGACGCAGACTCCGTGAATCAAGCTTACTCTACTATTTCACAAAATTATAAGTTGAGAGACTTCTTACTTATTAAAGTCTGGGATAAGTATGCGAAAAATTGCCGAGCGGTCCATGCTATCGATTTTGATGATGTGTTGACCAATACTTACTACCTTCTCAAATTCAACCCATCATTATGTAAAAAAATAGCCAGCGAGTTTAATCATATTCTAATCGATGAGTACCAAGATACTAACTACATTCAAGCTGCAATAATCAAAGAGTTGAAAAGAGGAAACCCTAAATTAAACCTCTTTATAGTTGGGGATGGAAGACAGGCCATCTATGACTTTCGTGGTTCAGATGTGCTACTTATGACTAATGCACAGAACGATTATGGAATCTTCGAAGACCATGAACTTAAAGTGAATTATCGTTCTTCTCAAAATCTGATCACTTCAACCAATATTTTTGCTGTCGATATGCAAAACCAAATAACAAAAGGGCAGCTAGAATGTGGTATTGATACTATCAATAACCAAATGTCTGAGTACCACAAGTTTGATTCAGATTTCGATGAGGCAAATTGGGTAGTCGATGAAATCAAACGTAATATATCTATTGGTGAAAAGGCCGAAGATATCTACGTTATTTACAGAACACGCACTGCAGCAAAGAAAATTGAAGACGTATTGAAACAATCCCACATGCCTTTTGAAATGGTCGGTGAGAGAAATTTTTATGAGTGTGCTGAAGTACGTGATGTAATGGCTTTTCTTCGTTCAATTGTTCGTCCAAAAGATGTTTTAGCCTGGTCGCGCATTACAGATGTTATGCCTATCGCAGTTACGGGTATGTGGATAAGGGATCAATACCAAAAAAACCATGAATCTACACCGATTGAACTGCTTAAGGGTAGGGCAAAGGGGAAGAACTTAGAGCCAATAAATGAAGTCTTAGAGTTTCATCAAATGTCCTATGACCTTTTAAGGCTTGAGGAAACCAAACTTATAGAAGAATTCATTCTTGATGATGGCGGTAACATTACAATAGACGCAGCCAAACAATTTATAGCTACCTCAGATGAAGCAAGGAAAGCATATGCTTCATGGAAAGCAGAGTTTTGGTTAGAAGTCACTGAGGGTATTCGAGATGCATATATTCAAAAGACCCTTCCTGCTTATGAAAAAATTGATGCACTTAAAGCAAAGACAACCGGTAATGAAAATGAATCTGCAACTGATAAGCGTCTGGACAATATAGCCATATTATTTGATGAAATCCGTATTCGACTTAACTCAGAGCAAAGCTTATTCGATATAGTTGATGATCTAACCACAAGAGATTCTAAGCAGCGTGAAAGTGGTGTAAATGGTGTAAAGCTATTAACGGGACATGCATCGAAAGGTTTGGAAGCAAAGGTCTGCTTTATTGTCGGCTGTGATAATGCAATTTGGAAGCGTGGACTCGACCCTCTAACAGCCAAGGAACTCGATGAGGCTGCACGGTTATACTACGTAATGGCCACTCGGTCGAAAGTGAAGAATTACTTAACTACTTCATCATCACGCTTTATGTTTGATAAGACGGTAAAATCAGCGCCGTTCCCTATGATTGCCCAACATATAGCTGACAGCATTAGCGCTGGGGTTATGATCACTGAAGAACACGGTAAATCGTTGTTTCAATCAGATTTTTCATCTCAAACGACGTCCCAATCGAGCAATAGTACTCTCAATGTTATTGCTCCATCTGGAGCCAATAAGACAACTACATCTAAATTGGGTTCTCGGCTAAAAGAATCATTTAAGCGAACTGAAAATAAGGCTCAAACCCAAATGTCAACTTTCAATCCATAATATAAGGAATAGTTATGTTATTTTTATCAACAGATATTGAGCATGCAACACGAGCTATTTCATCTATGAGAGGCATCAAAACATCAGCGAAATCAAATAAATCAAAAAAAAACCTTATGCAATGAAGATACTTTAAGAATAAAAAGGAACATTGCTAACTCTAATCGCTGTAGGCAAGAGAAAGCGGATATTGAAGCTCTTTACAATGGTGAAGCCAGTTTTATTTCTTTTGGTCAGATACACCGGACCAAAAAGGATGTAAAAACTAGATATTAGAAAAGAGGTGAACTTCTTAGGTCGTGTGCCATATACTTAAGGCATGTTCATTAACACAGTATCTTTTTGTTTTCTCCTCCGTTACTGCCAATATGCACATACATCGATAATGTGGCTAGTCGGACGGTTTTACTATCGTTCGCATCTTCATTGCATCTCAAAACAAACCGTTTAATTCTGGAATCGATTATGGTTGAGTTTTTCCCTTTATTTCCACCAGTAACCCATTTGAAAGTAACTATGCCAGATGCTTCTAAGGTGCTTAGAAGCCTTTCTGCATGCAAAGCGACATCTGGGGTGTATACGACTTACGAGCATGTATTGGATTGTTTAGAGTCAGTATCAGGGACGCCCAACACTTACAACGCTATACGAGGCGATATTAATCTATTATTGAATTGGTCTTGGTTGGTTTTGGGAAAAGACATCGTAGAACTAACACTAAAGGATATGAATTCATTTATAGATTTTTGTAATGATCCTCCAAATCACCTTATATCTACTTTCAGCGCAGGGCTTTTAGATAAATCAAAGAGTGACGATCAGTTGATTGTTGTTAATGAACAATGGCGTCCATTCGTTAATAGAAACCATCCAAGGCAATATAAACGTACGGAGGGTAGTTTGAAGACACAACTTTCGAATTTATCATTCGTCTTCGTATACCTAGAAGATATCGAATATAGCTTTAGGAATTCTGCAGCAGTAGCAATGCGAAGATTGACATCTTCCGTAAAAGTGGCCTTGAAGCATGAACGAAGAGAAGTCGGGCATAAAGGTATGAGTGCTTTACAGGTTTCACACTTGCTTTCAACGGTAGAACGAATAGCTAAAGAGAATCCGGATAAATACGAGCGTTCGCGTTTAATCATCTATCTGATGTTGTTTTGCTATCCTAGGATAAGTGAAGTTTCTGCAAGGCCGGCATATTCACCCGTATTTGGTGATTTTGAAATGCATCGCGACCTTAATGATCAAGTTTATTACACTTATTTTATCCCTAATAGCAAGGGAGGTAAAACACGAAAGGTGATTTGTCCTCCTTTACTGATCGATGCTCTTTTGCGTTATAGGAAGCATAGAGGGTTAGGTGATGGATTTCCGTTACCGGATGATCATTCGCCTATGTTCGTAAGGCACCGAGCCGCAACTAATGGTAGAGAAAAGGATATCGTGGATGCAAATCTTGGAATTAGTCAAATAGGGGAGTTAATTCAAGAGGTATTTGAGTTGGTTGCTGATAGTTTGATGGCTGGTGGTTATCCATTGGATGCTGAGTTAATGAGGAAGCTTACACCACACTCATTACGGCATACCGGTATTCAAATTGACTTGGCATCAGGGCGTAATCCTCGTCACGTTATGTTGGATGCTGGACACTCTTCAGAACAAACATTAGCGATTTATGAGAGTCAACGAACGGCAAGTCGTTATCAGTCCATTGATTTAAAGAATAAATTTTTACAGAGAATGCTAAAGCCGATCACGCTATCTAGTTAAGTTAATTGTTAATAGTATCATTACTATATTGTTATTTATGGAATGGAAGTCCCCTAAGTTTAATTTGGAAGTTTTGTTAGATTAAATTGATAAAAATTCACAGAAACCATGTTTACAATTGCGTACATGCGCATTACTATCAACTTGTCTCAAGGTTGCATATACGTAAATTTTATTATGAGATTCATGTTTATTCAGCGAACTAATGTGAATTTTACGTCAAAAGTGTATCAAAAGTGATACTCAGCACAACTAAGCTATACTTATGTTTAATTTGGAAGCATTTTGTATTTATATGCCTAAGAGATATAAAACTTCCAAATTAAAAGTAATATTGAACAGTAAGAGGAGTTGTGATATGAGCATAGAGTCGTTGAAAACAAAAAGTACAAGCACAACGGACCCGGTAGCACTTGCAAAGCTCCAAAAGAACCTAGAAAGGATAATCGGTTTATCTAAGGGTTCTAGAGATATCAAAGAATGCGTTAGCGGAGAGGTCCATAACAAACCTGATTATCAAGTTAATCCAGGCTTTACATTTAAGCCATAGAATATTTAACGCGACTTTAATGTGACAAGATTCAACGGTTAGGAGCTAATTACTCCTCTAATTAGCCCATTGTGTGAGAGGTTTTGGTCCTGTTGAAGCTTTATCAATGAATGTAGACAGCGCCCGACCAGTCTAAATCATTGTTTTCTCTATCCCCATGTAAACCTTTACTCGATGAAGACTCACTTGGCGCTCCGATAAAAACTGAATGTCCACCTACCGATATTGCAGTGCTAAAAAGATCGCCTGATGTCGGGTTTGTTCCCCCTTCCGGTTTTGGCTTTGTTGCAGGCTGTGTTGGGGAGGGTTTTTCTCCCGATGGTGCGGTAGATTCACCTGAGCAACCACTAATTGTGGCGAAGGCGACAATCGCGATTAATGTTCGTTTAAGGTTGAGCATAATGCTTCTCTTTAAGTTGTTCGATTTTTAGGGGAGATTTAAGTATCCAAGACTTCATTGCAATACTTAGGGATTAGTACTTTCTGTTCATTGTGAACCTCTTCGACTTGGCAAATCGGTTCACTGGTGATCTTGCTCCACCCCCATCCAAGTAGAATGGAGAGTAAAATTGCGCTAATAGGCTCGATATATAATTTCATAATCGCTCTTTTAATTAGTAAGTGGATAGGACTTATTTAACTGCTTGAAATGAAGTATTACCTTCATGGATTAAACTGATGTAATGCATTTAATAATTGGGGGGGCATTTTTTTTGAGAACATGGAAAGCATCGATGTGCCGGATACGATTGCACTATTTTTCAATTGTACACGCCCTTTTCGGAATGGTGTTTTACCCGTATGTATGAAGAAACCACAGGTTTGATTTACTTGACATACTTTGTCGAAATTTAAAGCATGGGATGACTGTATTGGCCCCGAATACCTTTTCGCTTGAATAAGGTGCCACTTACCTTTGATTTTTACCTTACCGTCTATTCCACCGTCGTTACTGTATTTTGTACCTCTAGAAATTGTGTAACCATGATACTCAAGAGCTGTAAGAATCATTTCTTCAAAGACATACGGATTAACTTTTCTCAAATAAGCTAGTTTTTCTGAGTCGTTCATGTACACGACTTCTTTGAATAGCCGCTTCGAAACATTGACATTGACTTTGTGTTTTGACCTTCCTTTTGTCAGCCATACGTAGCAGAAGAAAAATACGACTAAGTAAAAGACAACGGCAGCGACATACAAGTACATGCCTAACTGATTGATATCGGGAATAAAACCACTATCATTTTGTAAGTTTAATTGAAAGTCCATATTGAAAAACTCCATATTCATCTTCAACAAGGATATGACTTTTGTGACAATCGTTCAATTAAAATGGTATGTGTAAATTATCTTTTTCCCCACTTGCGTAGTTCTGTTTAATTCCAACTCTCCTTTTTGTTGAATATTCCAATCTCATCGCTCATCATAAGGGCTGTATGCATAAACAGTACTTATCTATGAATTTTTTCCCTATTACCGTTGACGCCTCTATTACCAACTTTGAAAGTCCCGCACTTGATTATGCTGAGTCAAATATAAGTATCGATGAACTGTTAATTGATGATCCGAACTCGATGTTTTTTGTTCGTGTCAGTGGTGACTCAATGCAGGGTCTTCGGATATTTGAATCGGATATTCTTGTCGTCAATAGAAAGCGCCTACCAGAACATTTAAGCATCGTTGTGGCGAATTATAACGGTGCATTTGTCGTCAAAAGGTTGAATAGACACATCCCTGCCCTTGTCTCTATCGATTATTTCGGTCGTGAAAGCGTTGTGCCAATAACAGAAGACGATACCTTGCAAATTGAGGGGGTGGTCACATCTACAATTCGCGCCCTTGTTCCTGAAGGTTTCAGGCTTTAATGATGAAGTATTATTTGATGATTGATGCAAATCGATTCTATGCCAACGCAGAGTTAATCTACCGTCCAGACTTACGAGGCAAACCCATAATTGTGTTATCTAATGGTGATAGTTCTATCGTTGCATTAAACCGCCAAGCCAGTGATTTAGGTTTCAAACGTATGTCTTATTACTCTGAAATAAAGGGGCTGGCAGAGGCAAAAGGAGTCAATGTTTTTAGCTCAAATTACTCACTGTACAATAGCGTTAGTAAAGCCTTTATGTCCGTTGCTAGTGAGTTCGCAAATGAACAGTTTATTTATTCAATTGATGAATGCTGGCTAACGATAGATACTTTATCTGAAAGCGAAATAATAGAGCACGCTAAGATAATACGACGAGAAATATGGAGGCGAACACGAGTGCCAGTGTCTATCGGAATCGCTAAGACAATGACACTATCAAAATGCGCGTCGCGGTTAGCCAAGTCCAATTCGGATGGAGTATTCTTGTTAATAGGGCCTAATAGATCGTTGGTTGACCTCTCCGCAAACGATGTTTGGGGAATAGGCGTACGTAGAGCAAACCAATTAGAACATTCTGGGGTTAGGACTGCTTTAGCCTTATCGAAACAGTGTCCTACTCGCATCAGGAAGGAGTTTAATATCGATGTAGAGAAAACCGTTCGAGAATTAAATAACGAACCTTGTTTTTCCTGGTACGAATCGCGTCCAGACAAAAAGCAAATCTTCTCAACTCGAACGGTGTCACCTAGATTGGCCGGTTTAATAAACGTAAAGCGAGCCGCTTGCGAACTACTAAATTTAGCCTCTCTTAAGGCCAGAAATCAACAATCAAAGATAAAAACGATTACTGTTCATATAGGAACTTCCTCAGACACATGGAAGCCATATTTCAAGCGAAATCTACATCACTTTGATTACGCCACCAGCGACTTGATTATCTTATCTAAAGTCGTTAATTTTCTGGTTGATTCGATGTACGTCCCTGGTACAGAAATTTCAAAAGTGGGGGTAGGTTTTCTTGCTTTGGAAAGTAAGCGTAATGAGCAGCTTGATTTATTTGGTACTGAGGACCGCGATACATTTATGGGACTTTTCGACCAAATTAATCGAAGGTTTGGTAAGAACACTGTCTTTCTTGCGAATACCGGTATCGATAAGGCCAAGGTAGAAAGACAATTCCTATCAAAAAGCCCAACAACACGTTGGAGAGATATCGTAGTCGTGAAAGCATAATAGCCAAACAACTGATTCATAAAGCTTGGTATTAACAATACGAAATGTCATAATTCATACGTACGTAATATTGGAAGCGATTTATGAATAATGCAGTCAGGGTGTATTCTTTGTTAGTTTCTCTAGGAAGCATACATACCAATACAATCAGGAATTTGACTAAAGAACTATTAGAGTTAAGCGAACTCATCCCTCCACGATTTGATTTTTTAGATAAACGTCAAGATATAACCCAGATGTTTAGTCCCACTCAAAAGCGATTAATTATTAAGTGCTTACTCGATACTGATGATCTAAGAAAACTAGACGGTCTTCTGGTTGAAGCCGAAAAAGCGTATGACATTATCGATCATAATGTTATTAGTTCTTTTAACAATAAAGAACCAGCGTCAAAGAATGACTCGACACCTATAGTGAAGAAATTGAAACCCAAGAAAGTGATGAAAAATAATTCATCTACCAC
>NZ_JBFRSN010000003.1:0-12969 GCF_041473595.1 Vibrio sp. 10N.222.46.A1 | reverse complement strand
ATATTCTGGTGTTGGTTTCGCGAGTTTGTATGATGACGATGAACGAAACAGTTTCCGCTTGCCATGGGCCGATATGGTGCAAGGTATTGACGTTTGCTGGCACTTAAAACATTAGAGCCTTTGACTGAGAAGTTAGAAGGCGATGAGAAGGTTCAGCTAGAGCGTTGGTTAGCTCGTCAAGAGGTGTCTATTCTGCATGCGATGGAACAGACACGCCAAATAAGTGTAGAAGTTGAGCCGTATTGGCAAGACTGAGTTTCATAACAACATGAAATTGAAAATAGGGCTTCGGCTCTATTTTTTTGTTTGTTGTTCCAGCTTTTCTAGTCGTTCGAGAATTTTCTGTTGTTGCTCAATGATCTTCTCAAGGTGCTTCTCTTTGTTTTCAGCTCGTTGATTGTCATGGCGAGTTGGAGAGGTGATCAAAGAAGTAATCAACCCTGAAATCATACCAAAAACACCCACACCACAAATGATCACCAGAGAAGCGACTAACTTGCCTGAGCTCGTCACTGGATAATAATCGCCGTACCCCACGGTACTAATCGTTACGAAAGCCCACCATAAAGCATCTTGGCCAGTGGTAATGTTGGCATTGGGATCCTTGTGCTCTAGCAGCAGTATTGTTCCTGCACCTATGGTCAGGAGAATAACCAATAGCAAAATAATTGAGGCGAGTGTCGTTTCTTTTCGATTGCTAAACAGCTCCCTGAAAACACGTTTTCCTGACCGAAGAACGAGAATCACGCGCAAGATCTGAAAAATGCGAGCGAATCGAAGTGGCTCGACCATAGGGATGCTTGCCAAGAAATCGATCCAGTGTACTTTTAGATATTCTTTCTTATTTTGTGATCTGAATAGATCAATAGTGAGCTGAAAAAGAAAAACGCTACAGATTATAAAGTCCAGGCCGATAAGAACTTGTTTCGATTCTTTATCAATCGGTGCAAACAATAAGCCTGAGATCACAAATAACGCTAAGAAAGAGAGAATCAGTGATAATAAGCTCATCGGCTTAGTGGTGTCTTTGATACTATTTAACATTCATACGAGGCTCAAAATAAATCGCGAACTTTGACTGACATAGCCATCTCGCGGATATAGAAGCCATCAATATATAAGAGTTAATGGAGAACTGACAATGACTAAACTGTCATTCAAGCCGTGGGAAAGGATTATCTCGGACATCCGTCTCGTTCCAAAAATGATCATGCTGATGGTTTTCAGCACTATCTTGATTATTTCGAAGCAGCTATGGGACGCAAGTGCGTTTTACGATTCATTACTTGCAGTCACTAACAATGCACAAGTTGCACAGCAGCATTACGAGACTTACCTAGTTCAAGTGGCTTGGCAAACAGCCTTGATGATCATTGTGTTTGTGGTTCTTCTATTGGCGGCAGCGCGCGTTATGCTTCGCCAAACTCAATACCTCAATGACGCCATTAAAACGATGGCCGATAAGAACCTATCAGTGCCAATTCATATGGATTGTAAAGATGAATACGGTGATGTGGCACGAGAACTCGAAAAAACTCGAGTCCAGTTGAGTGACATGATCAAAACTCAGGTGGCCTCTTCTGATGAGTTGTTTGCCCTGACGGAAGTGATGACCATCAGCATGTCCGAAACCAAAGATTCAGCTCAGGAAGAATTTAACGAAATCGACCAACTAGCGACAGCAATGAGCGAGATGACGTCTACTGTGCAAACCGTGGCTGAGCACGCGCAAAGTGCTTCTTCTCTTACTGAGCAAGCATCAGGTCAAGCACTAACAGGTCAGAAGTTCGTTCAAGGTTCTGTTTCTAAGATGAGTGAGCTTTCTTCGGACATCGCAGCCTCTGCAGCAGCGGTAAACCAAGTAGAAGAGCGCGTAGACTCGATTGGCAGTGTGGTTGGTACTATCCAAGGCATTTCAGAGCAAACCAACCTATTGGCTTTGAACGCAGCGATTGAAGCCGCGCGTGCAGGTGAAGCGGGGCGTGGTTTTGCGGTTGTTGCCGATGAGGTTCGTAACCTTGCGCAACGTACTCAGCAAGCGACAGTAGAAATTCAAGATATGATCAGCCATCTACAAAGCAGTGCTAACTCGGCTGTAGAGCTGATGGAAAAGAGTGTTGTTGAAGCGGCTGAAGGCGTAGACCTAGTGACTAACGCTGGTTCTGAGCTTGATGGCATCGTAAGTCAGGTAAACCAGATTAATGATATGAACTTCCAGATCGCGACTGCTGCGGGCCAACAAACTAGTGTGGCGGAAGAGATGAGTGTCAACTTGACCAATGTTCGTGAGCTTGTTGAAGCCTCCGTAGTGGTGGTGGGTGAGCTTCTCGAGACTTCTGAGATCATGGAAAGCAACGCACAAGAGCTAGACGGTAAGATTAAGCAGTTTAAGGTTTAATCCCCAGCTTTCGGTCTGAGCTCTAGTTCGCAAGATCTAAAGGTCTATTCCTAGAGGTTTGGCCCTGGAGATTTGTTATTAGAGAAAAGACTCAACTTGATAAGTTCACTGATAAAACGCCCACATTGCTAATGCGGGCGTTTTTTATTGGCAGAACTTTGGTATAACTAATCATTAGTTTTTAGAACTCGTTATTGAAGAACCGAACCGACAAACCAATTGTTCGGTGCGCAGCTTACACAAGGAAGAAACATGCCATTGCCTTCTCTACTCGTCACTCATTCCCAGTCTGCTTTTGAGCAATTATTAGAGCATCAAAGTGACGCCATTAACACTTGGCCTGAGTCATTGATTGCCGAGCTCAAGCGTGTATTAGGCTTGAGCTGTTTTGTTGGTGATTGTTTACAGCGTGACTCGATTTTATCCAGCACCTTGCCAGAGATGCTGAGATGTGAAGAGCGCGCGGAAGGGTATCGTAAGCGTTTGGCCGAGTTACTTTCTGGTTGTGCTGATGAAATGAGCGGCCAACGTGTACTGCGTCAATTCCGTAATCGAGAGATGATCTACATTGCTTGGCGTGACTTTATGGGCTCATGGGATCTAGAACAGAGCTTAAATCATTTGTCGATGCTAGCAGAGGCGATGATCTTCGAGACCTATCAATGGCAGTACGATATTTGTTGTAAAGAGTGGGGCACACCTTGTAACGAGCAAGGTGAAGCGCAGCCTATGTTGATCATAGGTATGGGCAAGTTAGGTGGCGGTGAGCTGAATTTCTCTTCCGATATCGATCTAATTTTTACTTACCCTGAGAATGGTGAAACCCAAGGAGCAAGAAGAAGTATCGCCAACGCGCAGTTCTTCACGCGTTTGGGGCAACGTATTATCAAGGCGCTTGATCAGCAAACCTTTGACGGATTCTGTTATCGAGTCGACATGCGCTTGCGTCCATTCGGGGAGAGCGGCCCTTTGGTCATGAGCTATGCTGCTCTTGAAGACTATTACCAAGAACAAGGCCGTGACTGGGAACGCTACGCAATGGTTAAGGCGCGTGTAATGGGCAGTGAAATGTACCCTGAATACCAAGAGCTCCGCCAGATGCTGCGTCCGTTTGTTTTTCGTCGTTATATTGATTTCAGTGCCATTCAATCTTTGCGTCGAATGAAGTCGATGATCAGTAGCGAAGTGCGACGTCGTGGCTTATCAAACAACATTAAGCTTGGCTCTGGTGGTATTCGTGAAGTCGAGTTTATTGCTCAAGTCTTTCAACTGATTCGTGGTGGACGTGAACCGAGCCTTCGTGGTCGAGGTTTGTTGGAGACGCTAAGTGCGATTGAATCTCTTCATTTATTAGAAGCAGAAGAAGTCGGTCACTTACGTGAGGCATACCTGTTTTTACGCCGCCTTGAGAACCTATTACAAGCGATGGCAGACAAGCAAACTCAAACCTTACCTGATGGCGATTTCGAACAGTTGCAACTTGCTGTCGCCATGCAGTTTGCAGATTGGGATGGTTTGATTGATGCGACACGTGCTCATATGGCGAATGTTCACACCGTATTCGAAGACCTAATTGGGGTTGATGAAGATGATGCTAACCCAATCGCGAGTCACTTTAGTGAGTTGTGGGATATGGCTCATAAGCAAGATGTGATTGAGCAGGTTCTAGAGCATGACATCGCGATTGCTAACCCGCAGCAAGCGGCGAAAACCATTATCCAATTCAAAGCTGATTTGGCTAAGAAAACCCTTGGCCCTCGTGGACGTGAAGTACTCAATCGATTAATGCCCAAAGTGTTTCAAGCGCTCTATACCGCCAAGGATGCTGAATTTGGTTTGTCTCGAGTGCTGCATCTGTTGCAAAAAATCGTTACACGCACCACGTATCTTGAGCTATTGGATGAGCACCCCGCTGCCCTCACTCAACTCGTTCGCTTATGTACAGCGAGCCCGATGATCTCGGAGCAGTTGGGTCGTTACCCAATTCTGTTAGATGAACTTATTGATCCGCAGCAACTCTATAACCCCGTGCCTTTAGAGTCTTACAAGACCGAGTTACGTGATTATCTAGCCCGTATTCCTGAAGATGACATGGAACAACAGATGGAGGGGCTGCGTCAGTTTAAGCAGACTTGTATCTTGAGAATTGCAGCCGCTGATATTGCGGGCGTTTTGCCTGTTATGAAGGTAAGCGACCATCTAACCTATTTAGCAGAAGCGATTGTTGAGGCCGGCATTAATCAAGCTTGGTTACAAGTGACAGCCAAGTTTGGGGAGCCTACCCACGTTAAAGATCGTGAAGGCCGTGGCTTCGCCGTGGTTGGTTACGGCAAAGTCGGCGGTTGGGAGCTTGGTTATAACTCCGATCTTGATATTGTGTTCATGCACGATTGCCCGGTACACATCTATACTGATGGTAAAAAAGAGATCGACGGACGCCAATTTTATCTGAGATTGGCGCAGCGCATTATTCATATTTTCTCGACCAGAACTGCTTCTGGTATTTTGTACGAGGTCGACACTCGCTTACGTCCTTCAGGTGTCTCTGGTTTATTGGTGAGTCCAACCGATGCTTTTGACGAGTATCAGCACAATGACGCGTGGACTTGGGAACACCAAGCTTTGACTCGTGCTCGTATGATTTATGGCGATGACTTATTGGCTTCGGCATTTAACAAGACTCGCCATGAGATTTTGTGTTTGACTCGAGATGAAGCTGTACTTAAAAAATCCGTTGTCGATATGCGTGAAAAAATGCGCGGGCACCTCGGTGGAAAAAAAGCCGATCGATTCATGCTGAAACAAGATACGGGTGGTATCACCGATATTGAGTTTTTGGCGCAATATTTAGTACTTCGATACAGTAATGAAAAACCTAAGTTGACTCGTTGGTGTGACAATGTACGAATCTTTGAAAGTCTGTTGTCACAAGGGATTATGGACGAACAGCAAGGCATGGCATTAACTAATGCCTATACAACATTAAGAGATGAAATCCATCACCGCAATCTACTCAACCTTGATGCGGACGTGGCGATTGATAAATTTAAAATGGAAAGGGAACATGTTGTTCAGGCATGGAAGCAATGGATGGAAGCGTAACGGAACTATTTCTTAACGGTTACGTCATTATCATTTAGTGATCGCTTATCGACTTCTTAGCTACTAGAGTATCTATCGAGTTAGGCTTTCACTCATTTTTCTATGGTTTAGCCACTGTAATCAGTGTGCTAGACTCTAGCCAGATTCGATTTTTGGAGATCCACAATGAAACCAATTCTACCTGACTACAGCCAATCAGGCGTTCTTGTTGTCGGTGATGTAATGCTTGACCGTTACTGGTATGGCCCTACTGGCCGTATTTCACCAGAAGCACCTGTGCCCGTTGTTAAAGTAGAAAATAACGAAGAGCGCCCTGGTGGTGCTGCCAACGTAGCAATGAATATTGCCTCTCTTGGTGGTCATGCTCATATCGTTGGTTTGACTGGAAAAGATGAGCCAGCTGAGGTGTTGAAAAATACTTTGGGTGCATTAAAGGTTAAGTGTGATTTTGTTGAGTTGGACGATTACCCGACCATCACAAAATTGCGTGTCATGAGCCGTGGACAGCAGTTGATCCGTCTTGATTTTGAAGACAAATTTGAGAACACGGATCCTGAACTTGTTTTATCTCGCATGGAGCAAGCTCTTCCTAATGTACGCTCGGTAATCTTATCTGATTATGCGAAAGGTGCTTTGGAGCATGTGCAGAGCTTTATTCAAAAAGCGCGCGCAGCGAACGTTCCGGTGTTTATTGATCCTAAAGGTGCAGATTTTGAACGCTACCGTGGGGCGACATTACTTACGCCAAACATGGCGGAGTTTGAGCTGGTTGCCGGTAAGGTTAAGTCTGAAGATGAAATGATCGAAAAAGGGCTCGCGTTAATCGAAGAGTTTGATTTTGAAGCCTTGCTAGTGACTCGCAGTGAGCATGGCATGACATTGCTCCGCAAAGGCGTAGAACCATTCCACTTACCGACCCAAGCGAAAGAAGTGTATGACGTTACTGGTGCTGGTGATACGGTTATTTCAGTATTAGCAGCTTCAGTTGCTGCAGGTAAGCCACTTGATGAGGCGTGTGCATTAGCAAATGCTGCAGCTGGCGTGGTAGTCGGCAAGCTAGGTACATCGACGTTGTCTACGATTGAGTTAGCGGAAGCGATTCATGGTAGCCAAGATACTGACTACGGTGTGATCTCTGAAGCTGCCCTAGTTGAAGCGGTGAAACGTGCTCGTGCGAAAGGCGAGAAAGTCGTTATGACTAATGGCTGCTTTGATATCCTGCATGCGGGACATGTCTCTTACATGAACCATGCTGCTGAGTTAGGTGATCGTTTGATCGTTGCTGTGAATACGGATGAATCAGTGAAACGCTTAAAAGGTCCAGGTCGTCCTGTGAACCCAACTGATCGTCGTATGGCGGTACTGGCTGGTTTAGGTGCGGTTGATTGGGTTGTTCCGTTTTCTGAAGATACACCGCAACGTTTGATCTCTGAAGTTCTTCCAAGCATTCTTGTGAAAGGTGGTGATTACAAACCTGAAGAGATTGCTGGTGGTGCAGAAGTGATTGCGGCTGGCGGTGAAGTTAAAGTACTTAACTTTGAAGATGGTTGCTCTACGACTGAAATCATTAAAGCGATTAAAGGTGGTCGAGGCTAACTCTTAGTCTTCTAACTTTCTTGTCTCAAGGCTTAACCTTTGGGTTAGGCTGAGAATTAGCTTTCAATAGATAATAAAAATGCCGCTCATTGAGCGGCATTTTTGTAACGGTAATCTAGTCACTTTATTAAATACTCTGGTTAGAGTATTTAACTAGGATTTAAGCATTACTTACTTGCGACTTTTAGACCTGCGTTTACATCAACAATGTCTTGTTCGCTTAGCGTACCAACAGCTTGACGAAGCTGAAGTACACTTAGGATGTAGTTGTAACGAGCATCTGAAAGGTTCTTGTTGGCATCGTATAGACGACGAGTTGAATCTAGTACGTCAACGATAGTACGAGTACCTACATCAAAACCTGCTTCTGTAGCTTCTAGAGCCGACTGAGCAGAAACAACAGACTGTTCGTAAGCGCGTAGCGCACCAATTGAAGCACTGATGTTGTTGTTGAAGGCACGAACGTCTTTCACAACGCTACGGTAAGTCGCTTCAAGATCTTCACTTGCTGCAACGTAGTTGTATTCAGCCTGTTTAGTCAAAGAAGTTGTACTACCACCTGTGTATAGAGGCACAACTAAATTTAAGCCGACGTTTAGGTTATCTTGGTCGTAATCACTAGGGCTGCTTGATTGATCGGCAAGAGAGTAGCTACCGTCCAACGTTAGGCTAGGTAGATGACCTGAGCTTGCTAGCGTGATGTTATCTTTAGCGATGTCTTGATCAATACGTGATGCCAATAGCTTCAGGTTTTTCTCTTGAGCTTGCTCAACCAGTGCAACAGCAGATTCAGAAGACTTGCTTGCTGAGAAGCGGTCTGTATCTAAGATGTTTAGGTTAGAGTGCTCTTGACCTGTGATTTCACGTAGACCTTCGTAGTTATTAATCAGAGTGTTCTCTGCTAAAACTTCGTCTGCCAATACGCCATCGTACTGAGCTTGCGCATCATGCACATCGGTGATTGCTGAAAGGCCAACTTCAAAGCGCTGCTTAGTTTGTTCCAGTTGACGAGCAACTGCGGCTTTTTCAGCACGAACAAACTCTAGGCTATCTTGAGCACGAAGTACTTCGAAGTAAGCGGTAGCAACACGAAGGATCAGGTCTTGTTGCTCTGCTGCATAAGCAGAATCAGCTTGGCGAGCTGTTTTCTCTGCTGTATCTAGCGTGATCCAAGAAGAGCGTTTGTACAGCTCTTGAGAAAAGTAAATTCCAGCTCCCCATTGATTGCTGTCATTATTTACATCACTTCGCTCACCACGGTTGATGTCGTAGTTAGCTCTCAAGTCAATTTGTGGTAGCAAGTCACTACGGTTTGACGTTACTGCTTCAAAAGCGGCATCGCGCTTCGCTGCTGAACGAAGAAGTTGAGGATCGTTCTGTTTTGCTTGGTCGTAAACCTCAGCTAGCGTATCAGCGAAAGCTGACGAACTCAGGCTGCCAATTGCTGCACTGATAAATAGTGGAAGCAGTTTTTTCATTTTCCTATTCCTGCCTTTAATGGAATTTTCTTTAAAAGAGTTTAACCCAGTTTGGTGGTAATTTACTCGAAACTTTGCACTTTTTTACAGTTAACTGTCCACTTGTGCAATATTTATTTTTTAAAACTTAACTTTAATTATAAGTTTTATACTAAAAGTTGAACCTTATCCTTGGTAGTTAACTCGGACAATGAGTAAACTATAAGATCACTTAGTGAGGTATCAAATGCAACAGTATGACAATCAACGACATGAGTTTACTCCGCAAGATGTGGAAATAGTCTCAAAAGAGACGCTGTTTCGTGGTTTTTTCAAAATGGTTAAGTACACATTTAAACATAGACTGTTTGAGGGCGGCTGGAGCCAACCAATCGAGCGTGAGATGTTTGAGCGTGGACATGCTGCCGCTTTGCTACCTTATGATCCTGTGCGTGATGAAGTGGTGATCGTCGAACAGATCCGTGTCGGTGCTCTAGAGCATGAGAACCCGTGGCAATACGAAATTGTTGCGGGGATTATTGATACCGATGAATCACCACAAGATGTTGCTCGTCGTGAGGCGATGGAAGAAGCGGGGGTCGACGTCGGATCTGTATTGCCTATTACTTCGTATTATCCTTCATCCGGCGGTTGCTCAGAAAAGCTCGACGTCTTTGTTGGTTGTGTTGACGCCACGACAGCAAAAGGGGTTCACGGATTGGATTACGAAGGTGAAGATATTCGCGTGCAAGTGATGAGTCGCGAAGCCGCTTATCAGTTAGTAAAAGACGGTGTGTTTGAAAATGGCGCCACGATCATTGCGCTGCAGTGGCTACAATTGAACTACCAAGAATTACAGTCAGAGTGGATAGATTAACGTCATGCCAAATATAGCAGTCAAAAAACCGTATCATGTCGATTTGGCTGAATTGATGCGAGTTTACGAGACTAACTATGCCAAACTTAATGCTCTGTTACCGGTTGAGCATGAGGTTGGTGACGTTCGCTGTTACCAAGCCGTTAATATGGTGTATCAATTGACAGTGAATGAGGTCACAAAATACACCACATTAATAGATATATGTCAGAGTGACGCGATGCCAGTGTTTCCTTTGCCAAAAATGTCTGTCAGGCTATATCACGACGCTCGAGTTGCAGAAGTGTGCGCTAGCGGGGATTTTTCGCGAGTCAAAGCAAAATATGACTATCCCAACACAAAACTTCTGCAAAAGGATGAGAAATTTCAATTGAACAAATTTCTTGGGGAATGGTTAACGTTTTGTTTAAAAACAGGTATCAGCCGAACCCCAGTTTCTTTTTAATTGAGCCTATTTAAAAACACTTTTAAAGTCTAAACAGTAACGTATCTGGATTTGTTATTTTGGAATTATCACACACTTCAAAATTTGATGAGAGCAGTATTAAGCTTGTACAGCTAACGGACACGCATTTATTTGCGCCGAGCAATGGCAGCTTATTAAGCATCAACACTCAAGATAGCTTTCGTGCTGTAGTCGATGCCATTGTTAGTCAGGGCTTTGACTATCAAGCGATTTTAGCAACCGGTGATATTTCTCAAGATCACAGTGCTGAGTCGTACCAAAAATTTGAGTCAGGAATTCAACCTTTGGATAAACCGTGTTACTGGTTGCCAGGGAATCATGACTTCAAACCGAATATGGGCAGTGTTTTACCATCACCACAAATACAGTGCGTTGAGCATGTTTTGCTAGGTAATAATTGGCAGATGGTGATGCTGGACTCGCAAGTGGTTGGTGTGCCTCACGGACGTCTCAGTGATCAACAGCTTGATCTACTAGAACAAAAGCTAACCGAATTTCCCGAACGTAATACCTTGGTTCTGCTGCACCACCATCCACTATTGGTTGGCAGTGCATGGCTGGATCAACATAATCTGAAAGATGCTGATCAATTTTGGGAAGTGGTTCAACAGCACACCAATGTGAAAGCGGTACTGTGTGGTCACGTTCATCAAGACATGAATCGAGATCATCATGGTGTACAAGTCATGGCAACACCGTCGACTTGTGTGCAATTCAAGCCTAACTCAGATGACTTTGCGGTTGATACTTTGTCACCTGGTTGGAGAGAGATTGAATTGCATCAAGATGGATCAGTAAGTACGCAAGTACGCCGTTTACCTCATGGACAATTCTTACCTGATTTTGAAGCGGCAGGTTATTGATGTTTGATTCTGAACAGCAAGCCGCTAAGCCGCCACTGCTTCTCTATATTCACGGCTTTAACAGTTCATCACGTTCCCACAAAGCAACGGTGATGACTGACTATTGCGCGGAGCATCGTCCTGATATCAAGGTGATGACACCTCAACTGCCGAGTTTTCCTCAGCAAGCGGCCATTTATTTGCAGCAACTGGTGGAGCAATATAAAGAGCAATATCAGATAGCGTTGGTAGGTAGCTCGTTGGGTGGCTATCTTTCAACATGGCTGAATAGTCACTATGGCTTTAAAGCTGTGGTTGTGAACCCAGCCGTTAAGCCGTATGAGCTTCTTGCTGACTATTTAGGTGAACAAGTAAATCCATACACAGAAGAGCGATATGTTCTGGAAACAAAACATATCAATGAACTGAAGGCGTTAGAGGTTCCGGCTATCGCTCAGCCGAGTGACTTCTGGTTACTTCAGCAAACGGAAGACGAAGTTCTGGATTACCGACAAGCGGTAGAGAAGTACCAAGGTGCAGTACAGACAGTAGAAGAGGGCGGGGATCATAGCTTTGTTAATTTTGAACGCTACCCCCAACAAATCATCACCTTTCTAAATCTTTAATCTGTTTCAGCAATCAAGTAATTTTCTCTTGTTTGACTGTTATTTCATCTATCAGTGGTGAAATATCATAGTTTGATGCCTTAGTTTTTGAACTAGCTTGACATCATTACTCAGCTTCCAGACTATATTCCCCAATACTTCGCTCGTTCGCTCTACTATGACGGTTCATAGTAATGATTTCGCTTTAGTCAAACTAGAGCCAGCGAACTGACGCAAACTTTTTGAGTAAACTCCGTATTATGACTGAACAATATAATGCAAAAGACCTCGAGGTACTTGAAGGTCTCGACCCCGTGCGACACCGCCCGGGAATGTATACCGAGACAGAAAGACCAAACCACCTTGCCCAAGAAGTCATTGATAACTCGGTTGATGAAGCACTAGCGGGACACGCTAAGAAGATTAAAGTCGTGTTGCATGCTGACCAATCGTTAGAAGTGACGGATGATGGCCGTGGTATGCCGGTTGATATCCACCCTGAAAAAGGCATCTCAGGTGTTGAGCTGATTTTAACTAAGCTCCACTCTGGCGGTAAGTTCTCGAACAATAACTACAAGTTTTCAGGTGGTTTGCACGGGGTAGGTATCTCGGTGGTGAACGCGTTGTCAAAACGTGTTGAAGTGACGGTTCGCCGTGACGGTCAGGTACATGAAATTGCCCTTGAAGGTGGTCATGCCGTAACGGATCTTACTGTTACAGGTACTTGTGGTCATCGCAATACCGGTACGACGGTACATTTTTGGCCAGATCCAAAATATTTCGATAGCTCTAAGTTCTCTGTTTTACGTCTTATCAATAACTTGCGCGCTAAAGCTGTACTTTGCCCTGGTTTAGAAATCACCTTTGTCGACAAGGTTGGCGGTGAAGAACATAAATGGTTCTATGAAGATGGTCTAAAAGACTACCTTGCAGAAGGTGTGAAAGGTTACACCTTACTGCCTGAGGAACCTTATGTCGGCGAATTCGTTGCTGAAACAGAAATGGCGAACTGGGCGATTATTTGGCAGCCAGAAGGCGGTGATATGATCACCGAGAGTTACGTGAACTTAGTACCAACTAAGCAAGGTGGTACACACGTAAACGGCCTTCGACAAGGTCTGCTTGATGCAATGCGTGAGTTCTGTGAATTTCGTAACCTTCTACCGCGTGGCGTTAAGTTAACGGGTGACGATATTTTCGATCGTTGTTCGTACGTATTATCGGTGAAGATGCAAGATCCGCAATTTGCTGGTCAAACAAAAGAACGTCTTTCTTCTCGTCAAACCGCAGCGTTTGTGTCTGGGGTGGTAAAAGATGCCTTTAGCTTGTGGTTGAACGAAAAACCACAACTGGCAGAACAGTTAGCTGAAGCTTGTATTGCGAATGCTCACCGTCGCATGCGCGCAAGCAAAAAGGTTGTGCGTAAGAAGATTGCTTCAGGCCCAGCACTGCCGGGTAAGCTAACCGATTGTTCGGTTCAAGATTTAAGTCGTACCGAAATCTTCTTCGTGGAAGGGGACTCGGCGGGTGGTTCTGCTAAACAAGCACGTGATCGTGAGTTCCAAGCGGTTATGCCACTTCGCGGTAAGATCCTAAATACATGGGAAGTGTCAGCGGACCAAGTAT
>NZ_JBFRSN010000002.1:0-25743 GCF_041473595.1 Vibrio sp. 10N.222.46.A1 | reverse complement strand
GCAGAAGGCAAACCGACGTTACCGTTGCTTTACGCAATGCGCAATGGTTCCCCAGACCAAGCAAGCATGATTCGTGAAGCGATTGAAAAAGCTAATGGTATGGAACGTCTCGACGACATTATGTCTGTCATGAAAGAGACTGGCTCGTTAGAGTACACGACCAATAAAGCCTATGAAGAAGCTGATAAAGCTATTGCTGAGCTTTCTATTCTTCCTGAGTCAGAATACAAGCAGGCTTTAACTACGCTAGCTCACCTTGCAGTAAAACGTAGCAAGTAAATAGAAGCTAAGTAGTAAATAGACAGCTATATAATAAAAAAGAGCCTGTTGGCTCTTTTTTTGATCCTGCTAGATAATACTCTGGGTCTCAATAACGACTCGATTCTAACGATAGAGGTAGTTGCGCTTCGATCTCTTCAAGTTCTTCCAACGGAACTGCATATTGCTTATGACTATTGTAAGACTCAAACAACGCGAACTGCTCTTGCTCATCGATAACCAATATCTTGCCCAAGCGACCTAGATAGTTAACATTCATCCCTTTTTGTACTCTAGTCATCGTTCAATACCCTAATTCTTCGTGGTTATAAAAAGATTACGAGTGGATTGAATACAAGGATCAAAAAAGCCGATCGCAATGATCGGCTTTCGTTAACTGTCGTTTTTAGCAGAGTTCAGTTATCTATCGCTTATTTAGCGAATTCAACACCAATCTCAATATCGCCATTTAGCGTTTCTAGCATGCTGTCTAGTGCATTGCGTTCGAAGTCGCTCAGTTCACCGTAGCTAAGAATCGCTTCAGCGCCTTCTTTGCCAAGTTTAACTGGTTGTGCGAAGAATGGTGCGTGCTCGCCTTCACCTTCAACGTAGGCACACTCAATCACGTTCTCTTCGCCTTGAAGTGCTTTCACTAGAGCAAGACCGAAGCGACAAGCCGCTTGACCCATAGATAGGGTCGCACTACCGCCACCCGCTTTAGCTTCTACTACTTCAGTACCCGCGTTTTGGATGCGAGTTGTTAGCGCTGCGATTTCTTCGTCAGTAAACTCAACACCTTCAACTTGAGAAAGCAGAGGAAGGATCGTTACACCTGAGTGACCACCGATAACAGGAACACGAATGTCGCCTGGATCTTTATCTTTCAGCTCAGCAACGAACGTTTCAGAACGAATGACATCAAGAGTAGTAATACCGAATAAACGACGCTTGTCGTAAACGCCCGCTTTCTTAAGTACTTCAGCAGCGATTGGCACTGTTGTATTTACTGGGTTAGTAATGATACCAACACAAGCAGTAGGACAAGTAACGGCAATTTTTTCAGCTAGAGACTTAACAATGCCAGCGTTCACATTGAAAAGATCCGCACGATCCATACCAGGTTTACGAGCAACACCCGCAGAAATAAGCACAACATCCGCACCTTCAAGTGCTGGAGTTGGATCTTCACCCGCGTAACCTTTGATCGAAACAGGCGTTGGGATATGGCTAAGATCGGCAGCAACCCCCGGGGTTACCGGAGCGATGTCGTAAAGTGCAAGATCTGAACCAGCAGGCAGGCGGTTCTTTAGTAGTAGGGCTAGGGCTTGACCGATGCCACCAGCGGCACCAATAACAGCTACTTTCATTGTTATTCTCCTTGAGAGCTTTCTCTTATAGATTCTTTGTAGGGTAATTCTTGAGCTAAATTTAAGTTAAAAAACTATATTAATCACAAAGTGATTACAATCAATTAACGCTAGCTTTGCGACTTCGCGCAAGTCAATAAAACCGTGCTACACAGCAAGTTCGCATTATGGCGATAATCATTTGAAATGACAAAACAACTCGTCTTAAATAACACATTATCCTATTAAATTTTTACAGTGATATGACTAACAAATTACCGTGATATTTTGGCGAGAACTGAATATGTATGCGAGAATATGCAAACATCTTTGTTAATGAATAAGAATGACATATGCGCAATACAGAAAAACAAGACAACTTAGTTCGAGCTTTTAAATCACTACTAAAAGAAGAACGTTTTGGTTCGCAAGGCGAGATTGTCGATGCTCTGAAGCATGAAGGCTTTGAAAGTATCAACCAATCTAAAGTTTCGCGTATGTTAACTAAGTTTGGCGCCGTGCGAACACGCAATGCAAAAATGGAGATGGTTTATTGTCTTCCTGCTGAACTTGGTGTTCCGACGGTTTCGAGCTCTTTAAGAGAGTTAGTGTTAGATATTGATCACAACAATGCATTGGTTGTGATACACACTGGCCCTGGTGCCGCGCAGCTTATTGCTCGCTTATTAGATTCATTAGGTAAGTCAGAAGGCATACTGGGGGTAGTTGCTGGAGATGATACTATCTTCATTACTCCAACCTTATCAGTTACCACTAAGCAACTGTTCGATTCTGTATGCGAACTGTTTGAATACGCAGGATAATTGCTCACAGTTTCATAACTATCAGCCATTACTATTGGATCACAAACACCTATTTAGTTCGTGATCCAAATCACATCCTAAGATATCTATCCCGCCTCTCCCAAAAATCACTAACTCATTGATTTTAAAAAACTCAATAGCAAATCAAACACGAGATCCAACCGTCATTTGTTAGATTTTTTCGCTATATCTTTTAACATTTGAGTAATTTTCTGCCAATTTTTGATATTATTCAGCCACTTTTTCATCACATGGATTGAAAAAGGTGCCGTTTCCAAATAGGAAACTCCAGAAACGACTACACTTGTTTCAGGGTTAATAATGAATAAAGGAAGGGAAATTCATGGCATTTACCAAACTGATTAAAGTTGGGGCTATTGCAGCTGCTGTAATGGGCGCTGGCGCAGTTAACGCTCAAGAGTTCATCACAATTGGTACTGGTTCAGTAACGGGTGTTTATTACCCGACTGGTGGTGCAATTTGTAAGCTAGTGAACAAAGGCCGTAAAGACCACAACATTCGTTGTTCTGTCGAGTCTACTGGCGGTTCAATCTACAACGTTAATACCATCCGTGCTGGTGAACTAGATTTCGGTGTTGTTCAATCGGACTGGCAATACCACGGCTACAACGGTACAAGTAAGTTCAAAGACCAAGGCGAATACAAGAAACTTCGTGCTATGTTCTCTCTACATACAGAACCGTTCAACATCATCGCTCGCACCGATGCAGGTATTAACAATGTTTCAGACCTAGCTGGTAAGCGTGTCAACATTGGTAACCCGGGTTCTGGCGACCGTGCAACGATGGGTGTTGTAATGGACTCTATGGGCTGGACTAACGATAGCTTCAAGCTTGCTTCTGAACTGAAAGGTTCTGAGCGTTCACAAGCACTTTGTGATAACAAGATTGATGCATTCATCTACATGGTTGGTCACCCGAACGGATCAATTAAAGAAGCGACAACGTCTTGTGATGCAAAACTGGTTTCTGCAACAGGTCCACAGATCGACAAGATCGTAGCTGAAAACCCATACTACGCATACAGCACAGTACCTGCTGGTATGTACCGCGGTACAGATGCTGACGTAAATAGCTTTGGTGTTGCTGCAACTATGGTAACAACTTCAGACGTTTCAGATGAAGTAGCATACAACGTTGCTAAAGCAGTATTTGAAAACTTCGCAACATTCAAACGTCTGCACCCAGCATTTGCTAACCTGAAAAAAGAAGACATGGTTAAAGCGGGTATCTCTATCCCTCTTCACCCAGGTGCCGCAAAATACTACAAAGAAGTAGGTCTTCTAAAGTAACTCTACTTTAAGCCTACTAAACCAATAAGGAGGCTAGTCCTCCTTATTGGATTTTCACGTTTTATAAAAATAATTTAAGTGAAAAGAACAACCCTTTAAGTTTCTCCAATTTGGAGGATTTACCTTCGTATCAAGCCTAAGACAAAGACGAACAAAGAACGCATTTCTCTATCCATTCACTACACTAGATAGGAAAGAAATCACGTTTAGTTGTTCGTAACAAAAGGCAGACCATCAATAATAAGGATAAAGTACATGACGCAGACAACATCACCGTCTCCAGATGTGCAAGAAATGGTGGCACAATCAGATACTGGTGCGCGTAGCCCTCGTGGTATCCAAGGCCGTATTTTATGGTTTGTGCCTCTATGTTGGTCACTGTTCCAACTTTGGTATGCATCTCCGCTGCCATTCATTTTTAACTTCGCAATTTTAAACGACACTGAAGCTCGAGCAATTCACCTTACGTTTGCTATTCTCCTAGCCTTTACCGCTTATCCAGCCATGAAGAATTCGCCTAGGGATCGCATCCCAGCTGTCGACTGGATACTAGCGCTTGTAGGTAGCTTTTCAGCTTCTTATATCTATATTTTCTATACTCAGCTCGCTGAACGCTCGGGTGCACCAACAACATTCGATATTGTTGCGGCCGTATTCGGTATGGTTCTACTGCTTGAGGCAACACGACGCGCTTTAGGTCCACCTCTTATGGTTGTGGCAGCAGTCTTCTTACTTTACACCTTTGGCGGTCCACACATGCCAGACGTTATCGCCCACAAAGGTGCGAGCCTGAACAAGGCAATGTCGCATCTGTGGTTAACAACAGAAGGTGTGTTCGGTGTTGCTCTTGGCGTATCAACGTCATTTGTATTCTTGTTTGTACTGTTTGGTGCAATGCTTGAGCGCGCGGGTGCAGGTGCTTACTTCATCAAAGTGGCATTCTCTCTGCTTGGCCACATGAAGGGCGGCCCAGCGAAAGCAGCCGTTGTAGCATCTGGTTTATCTGGTCTGGTATCAGGTTCTTCGATTGCTAACGTAGTTACCACTGGTACCTTTACTATCCCGCTAATGAAGCGTGTTGGTTTCCCGGGAACAAAAGCGGGTGCAGTAGAAGTCGCAGCTTCAACCAATGGTCAATTAACACCACCGATCATGGGTGCAGCAGCATTCTTGATGGTTGAGTACGTGGGCATCTCTTACGTAGAAGTAATCAAAGCAGCACTACTGCCCGCTCTGATCTCTTACATCGCCCTGATTTACATTGTTCACTTAGAGGCATGTAAAGCAGGTATGACGGGCTTACCTCGTCGTCACACACCAACTATCGTGCAAAGCCTACTCTCTTTCACTGGTACTATCTTAGGCCTATGTGTCATCAGTGCAGCGGTTTACTACGGTGTCGGCTGGACAAAAGATGTCTTTGGCGCTGCAGCCACACCAATTGTGACTGTTGCTCTATTAGTCTCTTATGTCGCTCTGGTTCGTGTTTCTGCTAAATACGCAGCTGAAGGTGGCATGGAAATCGACGAGAACCTAACAGAAGTACCTGATCCAGGCCCAACGATTAAGTCTGGCCTTCACTTCCTACTGCCTATCGTAGTTCTAGTTTGGTGTTTAACGGTTGAACGTTTCTCTCCAGGTCTGTCGGCATTCTGGGCGACCGTGTTCATGATCTTCATTCTGATCACTCAGCGTCCTTTAATGACTCTGATGAACAAATCAGACGATCTCGCAGAACAAACAAAAGCAGGCTTCGTTGATCTAGCAGAGAGCTTAGTTTCAGGCGCACGTAACATGATCGGTATCGGTGTAGCGACAGCTGCAGCTGGTACGGTTGTAGGCGTGGTAACGCTGACAGGTATCGGCCTTGTAATGACCGATTTTGTTGAGTTCATCTCAGGCGGTAGCATCATTCTAATGTTGTTATTCACTGCGGTAATCAGCTTGATCTTAGGTATGGGCTTGCCAACAACGGCGAACTACATCGTTGTATCAACATTGATGGCACCAGTAATTGTTACCTTAGGTGCAGCGCACGGCTTGATCATTCCACTGATTGCGGTTCACTTATTCGTGTTCTACTTCGGTATTCTTGCGGACGATACACCTCCGGTAGGTTTGGCTGCATTTGCGGCCGCTGCGATTGCTAAATCAGACCCGATTCGTACCGGTATTCAAGGTTTTACCTACGATATCCGGACCGCGATATTGCCGTTCATGTTCATCTTCAACACCCAACTACTGTTGATGGGCATTGATTCTTGGTGGCACTTAGCACTGACGATTTTCTCTTCGGTTACTGCGGTACTTATCTTTGCAGCAGCGACACAAGGTTGGTGGTTCACTAAGAACAAGTGGTGGGAAACTATACTGCTTATCGTTCTGACCTTCTCTTTCTTCCGCCCTGGCTTCTGGTGGGACATGATTTATCCAGAGAAAGTTCTTTCACCTGGAGTTGAGATCGCTCAAATCACAGAAAATCTATCTGTGGGACAATCACTTGAATTGAGAGTCGGTGGCGAAAACTTAGAAGGTAACTATTCTGAGAAAACAGTTCGCCTTCCGTTTGAAGATTCTGCGACAACAAGTGAAGACCGCATTGCTTCAATGGGCCTAATGCTGACCCAAGCTGACGACAAGATGATTGTTGATATGGTTGAGTTTGGTAGCCCTGCTGAAGCTGCTGGCATTGACTTTGATTGGGAAATTAAATCCGTTATCCAAGATGCAGAACGACCAATGAAAGAGTGGGTATTCTTACCTGCCCTATTAATTTTGATTGGTTTAGCGATGAACCAAAGAAGGCGTGCTCGTAAGGATGAGATTAGCGCGTAATGGATAGAGCCAAATAGCGCTCTACTCTATTTGGCTTTTTTACTACATGGAAAAGATAATTACAGCGCTTGGTATGTACTCGGCGCTGCTCAAAAAGAGACGAATACATGTATAGACAAATCCTTGTTCCCGTTGATCTGAACGACAAAGGCTTTTCTGATAAAGCGGTCGAGCTAGCGGTATGGCACGCGAAACACAGTAATGCTGAGATCCACATTCTGAACGTATTACCGGGCATCCACATGTCGATGGTAGCGTCTTACTTCCCGAAAGATGCAGCAAACCAAATGAAGCTTGATGTTAAAAATCAGCTGAAAGAATTTGCTGATAAGCATATTGACGATGATGTGATCTATAAAGTTCACGTTGCCGAAGGCAAGGCCTACACAACGATTCTTGATTGCGCAGAGAAACTAGGGGCAGATCTTATCGTGATGCCTAGTCATAAGCGCTCGAAAATCGACAAGGTTGTACTGGGTTCTGTTGCAAGCAAAGTGGTTCAGAACTCACCAATCAATGTATTGGTAGTTAAGCCGCAAGGCTAAATCACTTAATCGACACAACGATCTAAATCTAAAAAGGTTGGCCTAAAAGCCAACCTTTTTTTATTTTGTGCTTGCACCATTCAATTCTTCAATCAACTCACTAAGTTCTGCGGATTACCTGCAACAAACCCATCAATATTATCGATTAAGATATCAGACAGTTTTTGAATTGAACTGTCGCTGCCCCACGCCACATGTGGTGTTAGCAGTAAATTAGGTAAGTGGCTGTTAGCCAATAGTGGATTCGAATTATCTGCAGGTTCTTGTGTAAACACATCCATGCCCGCACCTGCAATCTCATTACTTTTCAAAGCTTCAACTAAGGCCTGCTCATCGACAAGTCCACCACGGCCAGCATTAATTAATACCGCACTTGATTTCATCATGGTTAGCTCTCGCTCTGAAATCAGATTTCGAGTCGCTTCAGTTAATGGACAATGTAAGCTGATCGCATCCGCTTGCTGTAACACCGTATCAAAAGGTAGATACCCTTCTCGACAAGAATCAGCCCCTTTACGCTCAGTAAAGATGACATTCATACCAATCGCTTTTGCTAATATCGCGGTCGCTTGCCCTAAGCTACCACTCCCGATTAAGCCCAATGTACTGCCTGCAACATCTTGAATCGGATGAGTAAAGAAACAGAATTGTTTGTCCTTTTGCCACTCGCCAGCCTCGATATCTTGATGATAACCAACGAGGTTTCGCTTAAGCGTAAACAGCATCGCGATAACATGTTCAGGTACCGATTGAGTCGCGTAGCCTTGCACGTTTGTCACCGCTATGTTGTTACTCTTGCAGTAGCCAACATCGACATTGTTCACACCCGTTGCTGAAACAGCTATTAGCTTAAGTTGTTGTGCTTGAGCCAAATTCGATTCGTTAAGCACGACCTTGTTGGTAATAACAACATCAGCGCCTTCTATTCGTTCAGACACTTGTTCTGGCGAAGTGAAGTCATACTCCACCCACTGATGCTCAAAGCTAAGGGGTTTTAAATGTATTTGAGATGGGATGGTAGCTCGGTCGAGAAAGACCACTTTCAACTTCGGCATTGTACGTCCTTGCATTGGTATTAATTTAACCATTCTAAGCTTTTAGCTTACTGTAGTCTGGAAGCTCTGGCGCAATTTCAAAGTGCTGCTCGATTTGTGGCGATGCTTGAGGGTAAAAATCACATGGCACGAAAGCTTTGAAAAGCTGATTATTAGCCGGATGATAAAAACTCAGTTCACATGCGTGTAAAGCTAACCTGTCACTATAATTAAACGCATCTGGTGTTGCATAAAACTCGTCGCCCACAATTGGATTCCCTAGCTCCATGCAGTGAACACGCAACTGATGAGAGCGACCAGTGATCGGCAGCAATTTCAATAATGTCGTTTGAGGCTCTTGTTGCTCAACCACATAGCGAGTCTGAGATGGTTTACCATCGTCGAAACACACTTTCTGTCTAGGGCGATTCGTCCAATCGCAAATAAGAGGAAGGTCAATCAAACCTGCCTTGTCTTCCATTGAACCCCACACTCGTGCGTAATAAAGTTTGTGTGTCAGTCGATATTGAAATTGCTTCTTCAAATGCCGCTCAGCCTGTTTATGCTTAGCCAATAGCATCAAGCCTGATGTAGACATATCCAACCGATGCACAACTTGAATCTCCGGAAATTCGACAACCAACCGACTCCACATACTGTCGTAGTGCTCCGGCAGTCTCCCCGGTACCGAAAGCAGGCCTGCTGGCTTGTTCACCACAAGAATATCATCATCTTGATAGATAATATCAGTCCACGATTCACGTGGTGGTGTGTACTGTTCTAACGCCATTAGAGCCTCTTAATTACTGGTTAATAAATAACTCATGGTCGATTCGTTTATTAAAAAATACAATTTTAAACACTTTTGTACATAAAAGTTGACGAAATTACGAAACATGGTATTGATAAGGTAACGGAAAATAAGAACTAAGCCTCAAAGGAAAAACGATGGAAAGTACGGCTAAAACCACCTCAACACCAACCTCCACACCACTTTCAAGCCTGATTAAATCTTTTGGCCCAGGAATCATGATGGCCGCAGCTGCGGTCGGTGGATCTCACTTAGTCGCTTCAACGAAAGCTGGCGCTATTTATGGATGGCAACTAGCCGCACTGATTCTTTTAGTTAACGTATTTAAGTACCCATTCTTTAGAGCCGGCATCCAATATACCCTTGGTACTGGGCAAAGCTTGGTGGAAGGATATTCTAACCTCGGTCGACCTTACCTTGTTATCTTTTCGATACTAAGTGCCATTTCCGCCGTGGTAAATACCGCAGCCTTACTGCTATTCAGTGCAAGCTTACTGAGTTACTTTATTCCTTTTGATTTGGCCACCAGCACATTGTGCATGATCGTTTTAGCTACGTGCTTGATCATTCTATTCGCTGGCCATTATCGCGCGCTCGATACACTGTCTAAAGCGATCATGGCGATCCTGACCATCACAACCTTGGCTGCAGTCGCTATTGCTATCGGCTCTCCAGTTGAACCTGATGCGGCTTTTGTTCCACCATCACCTTGGTCATTGGCAGCTATTGGCTTTATCGTTGTCACTATGGGTTGGATGCCCGCGCCTATCGAGATATCAAGCATCACCTCTATGTGGCTAAAAAGCCAAAAAGAGAAACAAGAAGTGACCGCTCAATCTGCACTGTTCGATTTCAACGTAGGCTACATTGGTACGGCACTGCTTGCTTTGGTATTCGTTGCTTTAGGTACACTAGTACTTCATGGAACAGGCGTTGAATTGTCTCGCTCTGGTGTTGGCTTCACCCATCAATTGGTCGGCATCTACGCTTCCACGATTGGTGAATGGTCTCGCCCACTGATCGCTCTTATCGCCTTCTTCTGTATCTTTGGCAGTACCATTACCGTTATCGATGGTTACTCACGCGTGCTTGCCGAATCACAGCGCCTGTTATTGAAAAAAGAATCGAGCCCAAAAATGCTGCAAGGCTGGATCATCATTGTCTCTCTCGCGGCACTCGCAATTGTGATGTTCTTCAGCGCAGCACTGATGCCAATGCTTGATTTTGCGATGGTGCTTGCCTTTGCTACTACGCCATTCTTCGCATTGCTTAACTTCATCTTAGTAAGCAAAACTAAGCTTCCTGAAGGATTGGCGATTGGCACTAAGCTAAAATGGTTGTCTGTGGTAGGCCTTGTTTACCTATTTGGCTTCTTAGCTCTGTTCGTTTGGTGGAAATGGTTGATGTAATCTGCTCTCCAAATTCTTAGCCAAACTGTTAACCAAGCTCTTAACTAAGTTATAGATACAAATAAGGCCTTCATGATGAAGGCCTTATTTCGTTAAAGCATTTAGCTAATTCAAAACTAGTTGTGAGAAACCACAATCAAACGTAGCGAATCAAGCTGAACCTGAGCCTTGCTGATGTAACCTGTCAGTTCGTTGATTTGAGCTTCGATAACCTCTAGCTCTTCATCACGAATGTTAGGGTTAACCGCTTTAAGCGCTTGTAGACGCTCTAACTCACCGTTCAAGTTAGTTTGCATATCTTTCTGAGCTTGTTGACGAACCTCTTCAACCTTCGGCAGTACATGCGTCTCACCTGCTTCGATTAGTTTGTGAATCTCACCTTGTACCGAGTTCACTAGCTTGCTCGCTAAATGACGGTTTACCGGGCTTAGTTGACGGTTAAAGCTATCGAATTCAACCTGAGCAGATAAATCGTTACCACGACCATCCATCATCAAGCGAATCGGCGTCTTAGGCAGGAACTGGCTGATACCGCTGCGCTTTGGCGCTTGTGCATCAACAAGGTAAACCAACTCAAGTAGAATCGTACCGACTGGCAGCGCTTTGTTCTTCAGTAGAGATACCGCAGACGCACCCACACCTTCACTCAATAGCAGATCAATACCGCCCTGAATCATTGGGTGTTCCCAGCTAATAAAATTCATGTCTTCACGAGAAAGCGCGGTTTCACGGTCAAACGTAATCGTTGCACCTTCATAAGGTAAGCCTGGGTAGCTTGGCACCATCATGTGTTCAGAAGGTGTCACAACTAGTGCATTTTCACCCTTGTCATCTTGGTTCAGACCAATGGTGTCAAACAGGCTCAGTGCAAAAGAAACTAGGTTAGTATCACCATCAGTAGACGCGATCTTTTCAGCAATCTCATGGGCTTTATCGCCACCATTTGAATGCATCTCTAGTAGGCGATCTCGGCCTTTTTCTAGATCCGATTTCAGGCTTTGATTGAGCTTCGCTGATTCTTCAATGACTTCATCAAGCTGCTCAGTGTTACCAGAAGCCAGCATTTCGATCAGTACATCAGAATACTTATCGTAAACCGTGCGACCAGTAGGACAAGTCTCTGCGAATGCATTCAAACCTTCATCGAACCAACGCGCTAGAATCGCTTGCGATGTGCCTTTTAGGTAAGGGACATGAATGTCGATATCTCGAAGTTGACCGATACGGTCCAAACGACCAATACGTTGTTCAAGCAAATCCGGGTTAAACGGAAGATCGAACATCACTAACTGGTTAGCAAACTGGAAGTTACGACCTTCAGAACCGATTTCGCTACAGATAAGAACCTGAGCGCCGCCCTCTTCTTGAGCAAAGTAAGCCGCAGCTTTATCACGCTCTAGAATCGACATGCCTTCGTGGAATACCGTTGCACGCACACCTTCACGCTCACGCAGTGCTTGTTCTAATTGCAAAGCAGTACTTGCACGAGAAGCGATCACTAGGATCTTTTCGCTGCGCTTGTCTTGGATTTTTTCAATCAACCAGTTCACACGTGAATCGAACTGCCACCAGCTTGAATCTTCACCTTCAAATTCTTGGAAGATCTCTTCTGGATACAACATCTTCATCGCTCGAGCTTCTGGTGCCATCTTGCCACCGATCATGCCCGATACACGCATCGAGGTTGTGTACTGCGTTGGAATGTCCATCGGCAGTAGGTTTACATTACGCTTAGGGAAGCCTTTGATTGCAGCACGTGTATTTCTAAAAAGAACACGGCCAGTACCATGGCGATCCATAAGGTTATCAATCAGTTCTTGGCGAGCTAAGGCTTGCTCTTCTTCGCTGCTATCACCTTCGATAACACGGAACAGTGGCTCAACATCTTGCTCAGACAGAAGTTCTGTAATTTGGTTCTTCGCGCTGTTTTCAAGCTTCACGCCAGAGAACAATGCCGTTACTGCATCAGCAACTGGCGCATATTGGTCTTCTTCTTCAACGAATGCTTCGTAATCGTAGAAGCGATCAGGATCAAGCAGACGCAGACGCGCAAAGTGACTCTCACGACCCAGCTGTTCAGGGGTCGCTGTCAGTAGCAATACACCAGACGTGTTTTCAGCTAATCCTTCAACCACTTGGTATTCGCGGCTCGGTTTGTCTTGGCTCCACTCAAGGTGGTGCGCTTCATCGACAACCAACAAATCCCACTCACCTTCAAGTGCTTGCTCGTAGCGCTTACGGCTCTTGCGTAGGAAATCCAAAGAACACAGGACGTATTGCTGTGTATCGAATGGATTATCTGATTCTGCAAAAGATTCAATACAACGCTCTTCATCAAAGATAGAGAAGTGCAGGTTGAAACGGCGCATCATCTCAACTAGCCATTGGTGTTGTAGTGTTTCAGGAACCACAATAAGAATACGTTCCGCACGGCCAGACAACACCTGCTGGTGGATAATCATACCCGCTTCTATGGTTTTACCTAGGCCAACTTCATCAGCCAGTAAAACGCGTGGAGCGTGACGACGACCGACTTCATGAGCAATGTAAAGCTGATGAGGGATAAGACCTGCACGCATACCACACAAGCCGCGCATTGGGCTCTTATGTTGTTGGTATTGGTTGCTTAAAGCACGGTAGCGCAACGCAAAGTTATCCATACGGTCGATTTGACCTGCGTACAGCTTATCTTGTGGCTTGTTAAAGCGGATCTGGTTACTTAAAAAGATTTCACGCAGAGTCACCTCTGTCTCTTGAGTATCTTCACGAATACCCAAATAAGTCAGTAGCCCTTTATCTTCGATAACTTCTTCAACAGATAAAGACCAACCTTCTTGGCATTCGATGACATCGCCTACATTGAACGCCACTCGGGTTACGGGAGCATCTGTGCGTGCATAGACGCGGTTTTCTTCTGACGCAGCAAACATTACTGTTACTGTGCGAGCATCCATTGCTACAACGGTACCTAAACCTAAATCGCTCTCCGTATCGCTTATCCAGCGTTGCCCCAAAGCAAATGTCATGAATCGACTACCTCAATCTTATAGTTGGAATTTGGTCTTTCTAACTGCAATTTCAAACAAGAACGTTATTGCTCTTGAACTAAAAATATAGCCAAAAATGCCTAGTTTGCAGCCACTTTTTAAGTGCGCTCTTAATAATAAATATCTTGAGAAAATGGTGCAGAAAAAGGTCGCTAATCTTACTCGATGCTGTGATTTAGGTCACGCCTAAAGGAGACGATTTCATACTTTTTTTCTGTTTTCATAAGTGCAATCAAACTGTCAAAAAATCATGGTTATTCTATGGAGAGCAGAATGCAGCTCTCAAATGAAGTTTAGGTGAGTTGTTGACTATCACTAGAATCAGATACTAACCTTTATATGAGCTTAATCTACGTTCAATGAATGCAAGGCAAGCCGCACGTCGGCAAGGAGATGCTATGGGCGAGACCAACCGGAAGCTATTTGTTTTAGACACCAATATCCTACTTCACGAACCCTTCGCTATATTTTCTTTCCAAGAGCACGATGTCGTTATCCCAATGACAGTGCTAGAAGAACTCGACAGAATCAAAGACAGTAAAAGAGATGTTGCTCGAGATGCGAGAATTGCGATTCGAACTCTCGAAGACTTATTCAGGGAAGCCACACCAGACCAAATATCGGAAGGCATCCCTTTTTCTAAAGACATAAACGCATCTGGCAGTATTTCAATACTCGCAGATTACGAACTTCAAGAAAGCATCAAAGCCTTCGCCGATGACAAAGCTGGCGATAACCGAATCCTCAACGCAGTCCTCTATCTTCAAAATAAACGCGCGCCACGCGAAGTGGTTCTTATCACCAAAGACATCAACATGCGTTTACGAGCCAAAGGCGCCGGTGTCCGTTTTGTTGAAGACTATCAAACCGACCAATTGATTGATGATATCCAATACCTCACCAAAGGCTTCCAACAACTGGAAGGCTCATTTTGGGATGGTATCGATAATGTCGAGAGCAGAAGTTTAGGCGGAAAGACCCTGCACACCTTAGCAAGAGCGCCGTTCGAGCCAACCTTTCTCAACCAGTATGTGATTGACGAAGAAAGTGACTTTGCAGCTCGAGTCGAAGAGATTGAAACTGAAAGCATTACACTAAGAGACCTCAGTCGCGAAAGACTAATGAATCGCAGAGCATGGGACATCACACCCAAAAACGTATACCAAGGTATGGCGATCGATGCCCTGCTCGACCCTGATATTGATCTGGTGATTCTCACTGGCGCTGCTGGTAGTGGTAAGACACTGTTAGCCATGGCTGCTGCACTTGAACAAACTATTGAACGTAAACAGTTCGATAAGATCATCGTAACCCGAAACACACCTGATATAGGTGAGTCGATAGGGTTTCTTCCGGGTACAGAGGAAGAGAAGATGTTGCCTTGGTTAGCTGCAGTGACCGATACACTGGAAGCGCTGCACAAGAATGATCACTGCACAGAGGGCTCGATGAAGTACATCTGTGATAAAGCCAACATCCAGTTCAAATCGATTAACTTTATGCGTGGTCGTTCAATTCAGAATGCATTTGTGCTTTTGGATGAGTGTCAGAACCTGACCGCTTCACAAATCAAAACCATCATCACCCGTTGTGGTGAAGGGACCAAGATCGTCTGCTCAGGAAACCTAGCGCAGATAGATTCTTCCTACCTAACTCCTGTGACCTCGGGGCTCACCTACATGGTCGAGCGTTTTAAAAACTTCGAAGGCAGTGCCAACATCCACCTCAATGGTGTGGTGCGTAGCCGACTGGCTGAGTTCGCGGAAGAAAACATGTAGACTCTGCGCGCTCACAGAACCAGTAACCTATAAACAAAAAGCGCCTCACAATAGAGGCGCTTTTCAATTTATCTTTATAGTGATTTTTCAGAGGCTAATCTGCTTTACTCAGTACCACCGACGGTTAGCGAGTCTAGCTTCAACGTTGGCTGACCAACACCCACTGGCACACTTTGACCAGCCTTACCACACACACCAACACCACGGTCAATGCTTAGGTCATTACCGACCATAGACACCTGCTGCATTGCTTCGATACCAGAACCGATCAGCGTCGCGCCCTTCACTGGGTGAGTGATCTTGCCGTTTTCAATCATGTACGCTTCAGAAGCTGAGAACACAAACTTACCTGATGTGATATCAACCTGACCGCCACCGAAGTTCGGTGCGTAGATGCCTTTCTCAACCGTTGCAATGATCTCTTCCGGTGTGTGTTCGCCCGGCAGCATGTATGTATTCGTCATACGTGGCATTGGAAGATGCGCGTAAGACTCACGACGACCATTACCTGTCGGCGCTACACCCATTAGACGAGCGTTTAGCTTATCTTGCATGTAACCTTTTAGGATGCCGTTTTCGATTAGCGTATTGTACTGACCATTAACACCCTCATCATCAACGTTCAATGAACCGCGTAGATCCGTTAATGTGCCGTCATCAACAATCGTACATAGGCTTGATGTAACTTGCTCGCCGATCTTGCCAGAAAATACTGAAGACTCTTTACGGTTGAAATCACCTTCTAAGCCGTGGCCTACCGCTTCATGCAGTAGAACACCAGGCCAACCAGAACCAAGAACCACAGGCATTGCACCAGCAGGCGCAGCAACCGCTTCAAGGTTAACTAATGCTTGGCGAATGGCTTCATCAGCGAACTGGTAAGCAACTTGAGAACCGTTAGCATCACTTAAGAAAAAATCGTAACCAAAACGACCACCGCCACCGGCACTGCCACGTTCACGACGATCGCCTTTCTGTGCAAGTACGCTAATTGATAGACGAACCAACGGGCGAATATCACCAGCGAAAGTACCATCAGTTGCCGCAACAAGCATCTGTTCATGTACACCACTTAGGCTCACCGATACTTCAGTTACCATCGGTTCTTTAGTACGAATGTAAGCATCAAGCGCTTTAAGTAATTCTGTCTTTTGCTGCTTTTCCCAGCTTGCTAGCGGATTAACTGCATCATAGTAAGCTTGGTTAGAGTTACGCTTGAAAGCTTGTACCTTACCGTTTTGCCCTTGCTTAGCGATACCGCGAGCCGCGATTGCACTCTGTTTAAGGCCATCCAATTGGATTTGGTCAGAGTAAGCAAAACCGGTTTTTTCACCAGATACCGCTCGTACACCAAGACCACAATCGATATTGAAAGAGCCGTCTTTAATAATGCTGTCTTCTAGCACTAAAGATTCATGCCAGCTTGACTGAAAGTAAATATCAGCATAATCAATTTGGCGGGTAGCAATGCTCGCCAATGTATCTGCGATATTTTGCTCCGTCAGCCCTGTTGGGTTCAGTAGCGCTTCTTCAATTTGATTGATGCTCATAAATGGCTCTTATTTGTAATTAAAATTGATTGGTAAATCGAGAATGCTGCGCGATTGGCATATTTTGCCTGATTGATTCGCAACTGGATGTGTCTATCTCAACCACCATACTTTTAGGATCTTGGTCTAGCTGTGCAACCACTCGTCCCCATGGATCAACCACCATTGAGTGTCCCCATGTTTCTCTTTGGCAAGGATGATTTCCGCCTTGCCCTACCGCAATAATCCACGATTGTGTTTCGATCGCGCGGCATCTTAATAATGCTTCCCAGTGAGCTTGCCCTGTTACTGCGGTAAAAGCTGCCGGTACCACTATGATTTGTGCACCTTGCTTGCGTAACTCTGAATACAAGTGCGGAAAGCGCACATCATAACAAATACTCAAACCTAAGCGACCAAAAGGCGTTTCCGTTGTTACCACTCGGTCACCGGGCGTGAAAATATCCGATTCTCGATAGCACTTATGTGCGTCAGCGACATCCACATCAAACATGTGTAGCTTGTCGTAATGAGCAACGAGGCAACCAAAATCATCAACCACCAAAGTTGTGGTAGTCACGCCTTTAGCTGTGCTTATCGGCATACTGCCAATAACAATCCAAATTCGGTAAAGCTTTGCTAGCTCAGAGACTTTCTTTTGCAGTGGGCCATCATTTAGAGGCTCAGCATACTGGTGATAGTCGGCTTTACTGCCAAAGACTAACGCATTTTCAGGGCACACAACCCACTTAGCCCCCAACTCTTTGCACTTTGCTACTTCTTGAGCAAGATAATCAAAGTTCAAGTCAGGTCGAGGGCCTGATGTCATTTGAATCAACCCAACACAATCCATGTGTATCGCTCCTCCATTCATTATGATTCAGAAATCAGCATTTCACCGTATATTAGCTGATTAGGATACTAAGTTTTTTTCGGCTAATTTAAGGTTTATTTGGCTAATTTAAGGCTTATTCGGCTAATTTTCTGAGTTTTTCTGGTAGCTGGAATTCTCCAGAACTGCGAGAAAGCTCGCTCACTGTTGGTGAATCCAACGGTCCTTTCACCGAATAATTAACTTGGGTAAAGACTTCAACAACCGGAGAAATAACCGTAGTCACCGCTAACACGTATAGCGCTGTTTGAGGCGTTACCGCAAAAGCCGTTAATACTGGAATCCCGGAGGTGATATCTGGGGTGAAGTTCACTTCAGCATCGACCTCGCGTGTATTGAGGTTGGCGATCCCTTTTATTTTCATCTCACCGGCGACCGCATCCATATTCAGATCGTTAGTCAGAAAGATACCATTTTGAATCTCGCCAGTTCCTGTGATGCTGTTGAATGCCATGCCATTATCAAATACGTCCGAGAAGTCGAGCTGCATCTTACGGATAATCGAATCTAGGCTAAACAGCCCCAGTAATCGAGCTGCGCCACTCACATCCGAGATAATACCTTTACCAAATTGGGTTTTAACGTTGCCATCAAGGGTATCCATTTTGATCCCCCAAGGCGAACCATCCCAAGTCAATTGACCTTCTAACTCAAAGGGCGCTTTTTGAATCCCGGAAGTAATACCGAAACGCTCCATTAACTCACTGTTGTTTTCACCTTCAACATCAAGAGTTAACGATGAATGACTCTTATCGCCTTGCAGTTCCCACCAGCCACTGATATCCGCTTTATTTCCGCCGCTTCTCACCTGAATCTTATTCCACTCAATGCGGTCTTCCTTTCTCGCCATTTCAACATCAACCTTGCCAACTTTATAGCCTTGAAGCCAGAAGTCGTTCAAGGTCAGCGTCAAATTCGGCATCGCATCATGGAGCTTTCTATCCAACTCAGAGATCAATGGTGCTTCTTGCGCCTTACGCTGTAGCAGTTGATCTTGGTTTTTCTTGTCACTCCACCCAGGAACAAACAGATGCAGGCGATCCAATGAAACCGTCAAATCATAAGGTGGCAGGTAGTTAATATCTCCTTCTAGCTCTTGGCTAGACACTTCCATTTGCCATGCTTGCTTATTTTTTCGAGCGCTAAAATCAACATCATTCCAAGAAATACCACCTAAGATCAGCTCTTTGCTCTCGAAGGTGATGCGACGTGGCGCTGGAATGGTTGGCCTGTTCATCTGGCTAAGGACAGCATCCGATGGTTGCACTGGCTCCATGACTACTGACAGCCAGTCATCGGCATTGAACTTATCGGTACGAATCAAGGCATGGTGCCCTACCACGGGGCTAATTTTATAGCCACCACGACCAAGGACTAAATTGGTCGCCGTTAATTCAGGAACATCGCCGGAAATATCAATCTCAGCTTGGTATTTAGTGCTCGGCAATTGCAGACGCGCGGTAATCGATTCTTGATTGCCCGAGGCTTGTAGCCTTGCCGAGCCACTTTCTAATGACTTTTTAGCTAATGGGTATGGGTAATCACTCGCTAAGTATTTGAGGTCTGACTGTAAGTCGAGTTGGTAAGTAAAACCAATATCATTAAGTTGAATATCGATCTGGCTTTGCCATTGTGCATGACCCGACAAACGGCTTAACCACTGCTCTCCGACATACGGCTTTAGAGGATTGACGTCCCAATCACCTAACACATCAAGATCCACTGCATAGCCAGGTCCATCATTAAGACCTTTAAAGTCAACCGAGATACCTTGATTAAGCAAATCAGCTGCAAGACCACTTGCTGTCACGACATCATTATCAAATTCAATACGACCAGTGGTGTTCTCTAGCACCATTGGTGGAGCTTCAATCTCAACATGATTACCACTCAGATCTGCATATCCCCACGCTCTAGGTTCTTGTTCAGAATCAAACGGAATATTAAGCTGGAACTCAGAAGAGACATCACCACTCACTTTAAGCGCAGTTAACGCAGCACCCACAGAATCTACGAGTGGCGAAGCAGTCATGTAATTTCGAACTGCATTACCAGACGCCGTTGCTTTAGCTTCAATTTCGATATGACCGCCTTCCCCTAAATAAGGAATACGACCAGTGATTCGATCTGCCGCCACATCCATCAATTGAGCGGAGCGAGAGTCTAAATACATCGCATCATTTTCAAATAACAGGTCAAGTTGAAGGTCGGTTATCAATGGCCACGCGGTATCGAAGCTGAACTTAGCGTCTTCTAAGCCAACCCAAACTTGGAAAATACCATCATGATTGGTGTACGGGTATTGGGCTAATTCACCATGCCAAAGTAATTTAACGGTGTCGGCCTTACCCGCTTGAATCGCTGTTGAAAGGTAATCGGTTAAGTCTTGGCCAAGTGCCAATGTCGGCAAATAGCGCCATGTCTCACCGACGTTGTAAGCGTCCGCTTCACCATAAAAAGAAAGGTAAGGGCTAGCGTTATCTGGAAAGTCCAAGCGAAATGCGCCTAGTACTTGTAAATCTGGCGTGGCTGCAGTGATTTTGTCCGACCACAGTTTCCAGCCGTTTTCATCTTGCTGCCAAACAATATCAACCTGACCTTGTTTGATATTCAGAGGCGCTTGGAAAACATCACCATAAGGAAACACATCATCAATAACATATAAGCTGGCTTTCGCTTCCGAAGCCGAGCCAAACACATGCCCAGATACTTGGCTAAAGCCAGGGACTAACTCCCATTGTTCGATCGCCAAATCGGAAAAGTTCGCAGAGTAACGCAAGCTTTCAATTCCAGAGTCCATCGCAACGCGAATGTCTGAAACGATACCGCCCGGTGCCAATGCATTGATCATTTGGGTAGATTGCGAAGAATCTGGCATCAACTTGATCAACGGAGTAATGGTTTCAACATCAAGTTCAGAAACATTAAGTTCCCACGGGCCTTTATTCCACTTGAAAGCGACATCAAGTTCAGGCCAAGGCCTGTCATCCGTTCTTAGATTTAGTGAGTGACCATTAACCTGCCATCCACCATCAATGGGGGATAATTTAAAAACACCCGACTCAAGCATCAAGTCATGTTGACCATCTTCATTCCAAGTCAGTTCTGAAGGTAATACCTCAACATAAGCGCTAACTGGCTTGCTATTTCGTAGCGTTAGCCAGCTATTCAAGCTCACCGTGCCCGTCTCAATGCCGGATTCTGCCTGCATATAACGAGTTAACCAAGGCATTACTGAGATACTATCCGCGCTGACATAAAACTCGCCCGTCATATCAGTTAAAGAACCACCATCAACAAAGTTAGCACTTACTGACAAAGAGTTGAGGTTAGCGTCTTTAATACTTACTACCCCCTCCGCAAGGTGATGTTTACCTGAGTTTTGCCATTTTAAAGTTTCGATATCAAGCTGACGTTCTTCACCAGAGATAGTTCGATATAGAAGAGAGGAATCTTTAGCGGTCACATCCACCAAAGTTTTTAAAAGTAAATTGTCCAGCTCCTGCATCACTCGCTTGGAAGAGCCGGGGTCTTTAGGTTCATCTTTACCGTTTTGCCCGGCAAATAGATCAATTGAGCGGATGTCGAGGTACATTTGATTCATGACCAAATCGGCCACGACAGGACGCATCTGCACGACCGATTGAATCAAGTCAAACTCAACTTCAACACGCTCAACAGAGAAAGCCACATCTTCTGCGTTGGGAAGGCTAGCCTTAACACCTTGCAGAGCAATAGAGGGGTGAGTGTTACGCCAAAAACCACCCACATCTTGAATAGAAAACTCAAAACCGGAATGTTGGTTTACCCAAAGCTCAATTTCAGATTGATACTTATTTAAATTGGGTAAGGCTACACGCAGTGTAGTGACAGCAATGGCTAGTGTTACTAAGAGAGTAACCACTAACCATAGACATGTACGAAGAATCAGAGTAACGCTTGAACTCACAAAATATCCATTACATCATAACAACATCAAACTGCTCTTGTATGTACAGAGGCTCAGCCTGAATTTTAACTTGCTTACCAATAAACACTTCAAGCTCAGCAAGCGCGTGAGATTCCTCTCCTTCTAACGCCTCGGCAACGGCAGCCGCCGCATAAACAACAAACTTATCGGCGTCATACGCGCGATTCACTCGTGTGATCTCTCGAAGAATTTCATAACAAACGGTTTCAACTGTCTTCACGCTACCGCGACCTTCACAAGCAGGGCAGCTAGAACACAGAATATGCTCAATACTTTCACGAGTACGTTTACGAGTCATCTCAACCAAACCAAGCTGTGTGAAGCCATTAATGTTGGTTTTCACACGGTCTTTGTCTAATGCCGCTTCTAAAGAAGTTAGTACTCGCTTACGATGTTCTTCAGACAGCATATCAATAAAATCGATAATGATGATGCCGCCTAAGTTACGAAGGCGAAGTTGACGAGCAATAGCTTGTGTCGCTTCGACGTTAGTATTGAAAATCGTTTCTTCTAGATTACGACGACCAACAAAGGCACCAGTATTGATGTCGACGGTTGTCATCGCTTCTGTTTGGTCGATAATCAGATACCCACCAGACTTCAATTCGACTTTGCGATCCAATGAACGTTGAATTTCGTTCTCGGTATCGTACATATCAAAGATAGGCTTATCACCTTCATACAACTCAAGCTTGTCTGTTAGCTCAGGCACGTATTCAGAAGTAAACTCTTTTAGGTTTTCATATTCTAGACGAGAATCGACCTGAATCTTGCTCAGCTCAGTACCGACAAAATCACGTAAGATACGTTGGCTTAAGCACAACTCACCATACAAGCGAGTACGAGCTTTGTGCTTACCACGACGTTCTAACACCTTTAGCCATAATCGCTTCAAGAATGCGGCATCTTGCGCCAACTCATTTGAATCTGCGCCTTCTGCTGCCGTACGGATGATGAAGCCACCGTGCTCGTCACAGTAACGAGACACGACTTTTTTTAGGCGGTTGCGTTCTGACTCACTATCAATTCTCTGAGAAACACCAACGTGGCTTGCGCCCGGCATGAATACCAGATAACGAGATGGTAATGTAATGTCAGTGGTTAGACGGGCACCTTTGGTACCAAGAGGATCTTTGACCACTTGAACGACAATATCTTGCCCTTGGCGAACAAGCTCTGAAATATCACGAACCTGAAATTGCTTCTTTTCATTCTCAGCAACACATTCAGTGTGGGGGACAATATCAGAGGCGTGCAAAAAAGCTGCTTTATCAAGGCCAATATCCACAAATGCCGCCTGCATTCCAGGCAAAACACGGCTTACACGTCCTTTGTAGATATTTCCTACGATCCCGCGTCGAGCATCTCGTTCGACATGGATCTCTTGAAGAGCTCCCCCTTCAATCATGGCCACACGAGTCTCACTCGGGGTCACGTTCAGCAACAATTCAGCACTCATGGTGCACCTCAGATTAGTAATTATAAGAATTCTTGCAGTAGCTGGTCCGTTTCAAATAAAGGTAAGCCGACAACGGCGTAATAACTACCTTCGATTCGGGTAACAAAGCGTCCGCCCAAACCTTGGATCCCATAGCTACCAGCTTTATCGCATGGCTCCCCTGTTTGCCAGTATTGTTCTATTTCTTTTTCACTGAGGGGTTTAAACCATACGTCGGTAATAATGATTTCTGTCTTTTGTTTTTCTTCCGATACAACAGAAACTGCCGTCATCACTTGGTGACGATCATTCGCTAACTGAGTAAGCATACGCTTAGAGTCAGCAAGGTCTATTGGCTTTTCGAGCACTTGCCCTTGGCTTACGACGACCGTGTCAGAGCCCAGAACCACTGTTTCAGAATCAAGAGAACTAGCAACTACAGTATCAGAACCAGAAGCAACATGCTGTTTTTCAGAAGGGTTATCTTTCAATAAAGACAACGCAGCTAAGGCTTTATCTAAAGATAGTCGCTTAACGTACTCTTCGGCGGTTTCTTGAGCGTGTTTACACTCTTCGACATCAGTTACAAGGACATAAAACTCATAACCGAGTTGAGATAACAATTCTTTGCGGCGTGGAGAGCCGGATGCCAAAACTAAATGTTTCTTTTCCATCGTCACTCTACCTTACATGCCAATGGCGACGTACACGTCTCATTAATAAAAACATCCAAGGCCAAAGTATACAGTTTATCAATGCGCTCCATAGCGATAACGGATTGAAAACGACATCTTGGATCAAATATTCACCAAAGAATATTAGCACCTCAAACAACACAGTTAAGGCTGCAATGATTATCGCTTGCTGCCATAGCGCCATATTTCGAATCACGAGGAAGTTCATTGCAATAATGTACATTACTATTGCCATCATCATGCCTCTAATACCGAGAGTCGAACCGATCAAAAGGTCCCACAATAAGCCCAGTACTAGAGCACTACCAACGTTAACTCTGTAAGGTAACGCTAAAACCCAATAGCAGGTAACCAGTAATAACCAAGATGGCCTGAATAGGTCTAAACTACCCGGCCAAGGGATCGTTTGTAGAATAAGTGCTATCAAAAATGAGCAGCCAATTACTACTTTGCTTCTTAAAACGCTATTGGCCATTTTCACCTTCTAACAATGCTTGTTCGATACTAGATTGCTCTGCTTGCATCTGTTTATTTTCATCAGGCCACACAAGCAACAAGTATCTGAGCTTATCAAACTCAACTACAGGTTCTCCTTTGATAACGGCGAACTCGCGCTTCGGGTCATAATCAACGGCAGTCACATAAGCGACTGGGTAACCCTCTGGATATACACCACCGAGTCCAGATGTCACCAACAGATCTTCTTCTTGAATATCAGTACTGGTTGGAATGTGCTCTAACTGGATCTCATCAATCATGCCATTACCAGAAGCAATCACACGTATATCGTTACGAATAACCTGAACAGGAATTGCGTTATTTGCATCAGTCAGTAGCAAAACACGACTATTATGAGCAGCAACAAAAGTGACTTGACCAACAATGCCTTTTTCATTGATCACAGGCTGACCTTCGTACACCCCATCAATCTGACCTTTGTCGATCACGACTTGGTGACGGTAGGGTGAAGTATCAACGGCCATAACTTCTGTGACGACTTTCTTTTCATCACGGATAAACGGAGAGCCTAATAGCTTACGAAGGCGCTTGTTTTCCTCTTGATATTGCTCAAGCAGAATCAGCTCGCTCTTCAGGCGCAAGACTTCTCGTTTAATAGTATGGTTGGATTCAATTAGCCCTTTGCGAGTACTAAAACGGTCGTATACGCCATCAAACATGGTGCGAGGCAAATTAGCGGCATACTGAATTGGCGCAACCATGCTGTTTAATAGATAGCGGACATTTGAGAATGCATCTAAACGACTATCAGCCAGCATAAGGCTGGCTGATAATGTTACAGCAAAAAACAGGCGCAATTGTAGAGAGGGACCTCTACCAAAAATTGGCTTCATTCTATATTTGGTCCTAGAGCGACATTTGATCCTATAGACAAGGTCTTAGGCTCTTTACATAAAACTAGATAAGAAAAGAGCCTAACACTAGATACTATTCTTCGCTGAAAAGATCACCGCCGTGCATGTCGATCATCTCTAGAGCTTTACCACCGCCTAGAGCAACACACGTTAATGGCTCTTCCGCCACAACAACAGGGATACCCGTTTCTTCAGTTAGCAGACGATCAAGGTCTTTAAGCAGTGCACCACCACCTGTCAGTACCATACCGTTTTCTGAGATATCAGAAGCAAGCTCTGGTGGACACTGTTCAAGTGCAACCATGACTGCAGATACGATGCCAGATAAAGGTTCTTGAAGCGCTTCAAGGATTTCATTTGAGTTCAGACTAAAGCTACGAGGAACACCTTCAGCAAGGTTACGACCACGTACTTCAATCTCATCGACTTCATCGCCTGGGTAAGCAGAACCGATTTCGTGTTTGATCTTTTCGGCTGTTGCTTCACCGATCAAGCTGCCGTAGTTACGACGAACGTAGTTGATGATAGCTTCATCAAAACGGTCACCACCGATACGTACAGAAGACGAGTAAACCACACCGTTTAGTGAGATAACGGCAACTTCCGTCGTACCACCACCGATATCAACAACCATTGAACCTGTTGGC
>NZ_JBFRSN010000001.1:0-2352 GCF_041473595.1 Vibrio sp. 10N.222.46.A1 | reverse complement strand
GTACCACCTAGTCAGCAATAACGACCTCTTATTAGAATTGGTAAAACATGACGGTTGGGCAATCATGAGTACCGATCTAGCAAAGCCCCTAGTCCAGCGCGGCGAGTTGGTAGCTCTCCAAGTAAAACAGGTCGCAAATCATTTTAATTTTGGACTAACCTTGTATTACCCAGTATCAATGGGTAACAAAGAACCACTACCTACAATCAAGAAAATCACTCAAGCACACTTCGCCCCATAGTTATATTAATGGGTTAGGTAACAATATTAACGTGTTATCTAGCCATATTGATGGATTTTAACCCGCATATGTGAATTTTTCGTTTCTAGATTCAATGTCATGATGATTGCGTTCTCAAATTACAAAGGCATTCATCATGAATAAGAAAATTTTATCTACCGCTATTATTGCTACCTTCTCTATGGGCGTTGTTACTGCCGCCGAAGCATGTACCCGCTTGCTTTGGGATACACAAGATCAAGGCACATTCGTTTCACGTACAGTGGACTGGTCAGAACCAACCAACGTCCACCTCGTCAACATTCCAAAAAACAGCGCTTACCTTACCCACTTAAATAACTCTAACCAAGTAACCTCTAAATATGATGTCACTGGATTAACAACTTATGGGCAAATTACTGATGGTATGAATAGTGAAGGGCTTAGTGGTAATGTGCTGTACGACCGAAACATGGATACAGATGACTCAACGCAAGCTGACGACTTAGGTACGCTGACCTACCTTAAACATGTTTTATCGCAGTTTAGTACTGTTGAAGAGGCCGTTAAATTCGTTGAAAAATCGCAACCTGCCATTGAATTCGTACCCGGTATTCCCGTTAGAATTGCTCTGCACATTAGCCTTCAAGACACATCGGGTGACTCAGCAATTATAGAATTTAGAGCAGAAGGACCTCGAGTATGGCATGGCGCGGAATACACCGTAATGACCAACCAACCCGATTACGACCAACATCTGGCCAATGTAGAACGCTCTAAACGCGGTTGGGGGCCAAAAGAAGCACAATACTCACAAACCAACTTAGGGACTGGCGGTAATGCCAACCCAGAAGACAGGTTTGTACATTCAAGTTACTACATGGAACACCTTACGGAGCCGAGCAGCGTGATCAACGGTATGGTCAAACTGGACTCGCTTACTTACAAGATCCCACATGATGCGCCAATTGCACCCATTGATGGTGTGATGTCTGGCTACGCGACGGAATACGCTGTTAACTATCACCTACAAACAGGAGAAACGTTGCTTCGCTATCAGTGGGGAGATGACTTCACTCAGCTTCAATACAACATGCGAGATATCCAAGAATCTGGAAAAGCGATCAGCTTCCAGTTAATCCAGCCGGGTTTGATTGGAGATGTGACTGAAACGATCATTAAATCTGCAAACTAATCAAACTAAGCACGCGTAAACCTGAGACAAAGGCCACTTGGCCTTTGTCCTATTCATAATCAACACTCCGCTTCAACCAGAGTGCATCTACCGCGCTCTCACTCTCAACTTATATTAAGTACCTTTCAAAGCGATACTAAAGTTGGGTCTACAAATTCTTAGTTGCGTAACCCTTCAGTACTTCAACCAAACCTTTATACACATTGGTATTTTCAAAACTCGTTGGATAGAAGAATGAGAGCCCGAACTTCGCGCTGTGTGAAAGCAACTCATTGAACTCTATTCGGCGTAGCTGCTTCGTGTTCACCGCTTCGGTCGCTAAGCTTTTTGGAAGTAACGCCCAGCCATTCACTTTCACTAACTCCAGTAACATATCGTTATTACTAACGGTGCGAAAATACGGTGATATGCCCAACCACTCTGGCATGGTTTTGCTTTGGTTTTCACTGATGTATTGCGTTTCTAATTGAAGATCTTCAAGTCGAATCTCACCGATTTTGAACAAAGGACTATCAATCCGTGCGTAGGCAGCAATATCACCGTCACCAAGTTTGATGGCGCTGATTGGGTATTCCGACATGTTTTCCATTCGGTGCTGCATGATCGCAACTTTGTTGTGCGCTTGTGTCACATCAACCAAGATCTCATCTCGATTTCGATGCAGCCAATTGAGCACCATGTCCGGGTGAGCCTTCAAAACATGCTGTTCTATCTCCACCACTAAATCGTTGGGCATCAGAGTATCGTGATAGAAATCTAAACGGGTCAGTTCTTGTTGGTAAGCATTCATCATTCTTAGATGCAATCGCTCACTGTTTTGCACCAACAATTTTGACTGCTTATAAATAGAACGTGCAAAGCTGGTTGGTACCGCCTTTTTTCCTTCAATCGTAAATAAAATGGTTCGATAGCTGTCTTCTAACGCTTTCACTTGTTC